>NZ_JBFAJC010000018.1:0-199633 GCF_040655075.1 Actinoallomurus sp. NPDC050550
GAAGCCGGATCATAACTCCCTTAGCTGATGATCGCCCACCGCAATCGTGCTATATGGAGTGACTTCGCCGCCTGATGACCAGAGCCAAGAGAGACCCCGGCATGGGCGTCGACCGCATGGCGAAGGAATTCGATCAATGGTTGCCGTTCTTTCCAACCGCCGACCGACCGCTCATCGCGCACGCGTCCGTCCCGGCTGGCGAGTCCCATCCTGGACATCGCGTGCGGGGACGGGCGAGCCGAACTCGCCGACATCGGTCAGACCGGGGAGGCGTCCTGGCACACCCTCGCCTGGGTGACTGACTGCGTGACAACCGTGCCCCGCCCCGGAACGCCACCCCCGATTTCGACTGCTCACTTGGGTGGGCTGCTCATCCGGTACATGGCCAGGTACGGGTCTTCACTGAAGCCTGCCCGGCGGTACATTTCCAGGCCGTCCGGTGATGCGTGTAGTTCCAGCCGGGCGACACCGCGCGTGGTGAGCCATTCGATGAGGCTGCCGAAGATTTCGCTGCCGTGGCCGCGGCGGCGGGCGGCGGGGCGTGTGCACATGAAGCCGATGTAGCCGCGTCGGCCGTCCGGGGTGGTGGGCCCGGGCAGGTGCTCGGTCAGCCAGGCCGCGCCGCACGCGGCCAGGGTGCCTCCGGGCGGGCCGATCACTCGGAAGGCCCAGTCCTCCGGCCGGGCGAGCCGCTCACTGAACCAGGTGGCGGCCTGTCTCCTCCACGGCGCACCCTCGCCGCCGGGGTCCTGGCCGAGGCTGGACAGCATCACGGCGCGCAGGTGTACGAGTTCAGCGATGTCGGCGGCTGCGGCGGCTCGCGGCCGGCTGCCTGCGGCGATGCCATCGCTTGTCACGAGCGCCACTGGTTACTGTCGGTATCCGGCAAGGAAGCGGCCGACGCGGGGGGGGATGGCACGGAAATGCCGACGCTCTCCGCGCGTATTTCACATCGATATGGCTATAGGTCATGTCCTCCAGACAAGGCGGCCGGGTGTTGCCGGCACGTATGCGGTTTTCGATACGCCGACGATATGTTCCGGCTCTCTGGCAACGAGAGCATGCGCGTGTTGATCGTCGAGGACGAACCCCTCTGCTCACAGAGCCGCACTGCCCTCGTCGCCGGCGATAGGCACGGCGCCGGCGGCCGGCCGGACGCGGGCCGGGCATGCGGCTTCTCCGGGCCGGTCCCGGCCGGCGTCAGACCGGCCGCACTGCCTAGGCGAGTGCCCCTCGAAAACAGCCAGAGCAAGATCCCAGATCGGTTGCCTCAGCCCCGACGGTGTCGCGGGTCACCAGCGACCTCGTACGTCTCGTCGCCAGCGAGTTGGTGGCATGCCGTAGCGGTTCTTGAACGCGCGGCTGAATGCCGCCTCCGACGCGTAGCCAACGCTCTCCGCGATGCGCGCGACCGGAAGAAAGGTGTCGCGGAGCAGGCCGGTGGCGGCGTCCAGGCGTACGTGCGCGAGATAGGCGGCCGGCGGCTTCCCAACGCGAGCGACGAACCGCCCGGCGAAGGCCGACCGGGAAAGGTTGCACGCTCGGGCCAGTTCCTCGACTGTCCACTCATGGCCGGGGTCTCGGTGGATAGCGCTCAAGGCCAGACCGATCTGCGGGTCGAACGCACCGGCCAGCCAGTTCGGTTCGGCGTCCGTGCCGGCGGCCCAGATGCGCATGATCTGGATGAAGATCAGATCGAGGATGCGGGCGACCATCACCGCCGATCCTTGAGAGGGCGATTGCATCTCGAGTACGAGCATCCTGCGGGCGACTTCGAGCCCTTCGAGCGCTGGGCCGTGGCCGCCGCGCAGAATGATCACGGCCGGGAGGCTCCCGAGCAGGTGGCTCGACGTGCGGGTCTCCGTCGATCCGAAGTGCGAGTTCGCCCTCTTCGATGATGTGCAGGCTGCCCATATCCGCGAAGCCGATTGAGAAAGTCTGCGAGGGAGCGTACTCAACGATCCGTTCTCCGCTCAGACGGACGCTCCGGAGCAGCTCCGAGAGCAAGTCGTGCGACTGACCATCTGCGTCGAGACCGAGCGCGGCATCCTCAAGCGCTGGCGGATCGGCAAAGTCATGCGGCGATCCGAGCAAATCGGCCGACGTCGCTGGACGATCAGCAAAGTTTCCTGGCGGAGCGGTCATGGTCGCTGCCCATTCCTATCCCTACGATCGACGAACAGTGAGTGGGGCCAACAAACGGGCGGGCTAAGGGCCACGCTGGGCGCTCTGTCATGTGCCAACTTCTTCCATTGGCGAAGCAGCTGCGCTAGCGAAATTTCGCCCGACATCATCGCCCGAGTCTGGGTCTGCTCGCTTGTATCAACCGAGACTAACAACCAGGAGATCATCCATGACGGAGCACGACAAGCCGACCAAAATCAGCTTCGTCTATTCCAACCCCACCGACCCGGACGCCTTCGAGGCAGCTTACTCCGAGCAGATCGCGCTGGCGCGCAAGCTCCCCGGCCTGATTCGGCTGCAGGCGTCGAAGGTCTGGCCCAAGGAGGACGGCAGCCCGACTCCGGCGTACCGACTGTTGGACCTGTACTTCGCCGACTACGCGGCGGCCAGCGCCGCCGCCGCAGAGGCGGGTCCCCTCGTCGGCGCTACCCGCGAGCACGCCACCGGAGGCGTTGTGATCGCATTCGCGGAAATCCTCGAGGACGCCTAGGCCGGACAAGACGGATTCCAATCCCGTCGTCACTGCGGCGACCAATTGCCGGGAGGGGGCACGTCCCCTCCCGGCCCGCCTCCACAGTCCGCCGGCCGCGGGCAGCCTGACCCGGCTGTCCAGCATCGGCACCGCCCAGACCGCGGACCAAGACCCGAGTGGATGAGCATCCTCGGGCCGTGAAAGGTCTTGCCGTACGGGCCGGGGTTGCCCTCTATCGCGGTGGTGCTCTCGCAGGTCAGCGCAGTCGGGGCGCGTGCAATTGGCCGGCCAGGGTGGAAAAGGGGTGGCGGATCACCCACGCACCATCACACGCAGATGCAGGTCCTTGCCGTCCGGGCCCTGCCCTGGTGCCCGTACCAAGGCCCCCGACTTGGTCCCGGCCGGCACCTCGAACCTGATCGCACGACCGCCGAGCGTGGCCGTCATCTCGCCACCGCGGAGTGCCGATTCCCCCGCCAGGTAGACAAGGTGGATCCGGCCGCGCCGGATCCTGACGATCACTATCGCCGCCAGCCATCCCCCCGCCACGACGTAGAAGAAGACGTGCCCAGCCGTCTTGCCACCCATACGGGCCACGGTGGCCCCCGCCACGAGGAAGAGCAGCCCGCCGATAAACCACGAGACGTTCTGCATCGGCGCGCCCATGAACTCGTGCCGGTTGTGAAACACCCGGCCCTGCGGCGTGACCGTCGAGTTCAGATGACTGCCCACCAGATAGTTGACGGCCGCACCCGCCAGGAAGCTCGCCACCGCCGCCACGACGCTCGGCAGGCCGGTCGACGAGAGCACCGCGACCAGGGGGAGCGGGGCGACGAACAGCATCGGGAAACTCAGCCAGCCGTGCCCTCGGTAAGAGATCATCGTCGCCATCGCGTGCACCTCTCCGGTCGCCCGACAGTCGCCTCGGTGCACCGTAGCGCACTTCGGCGCCCAAATGAACAGAAGTGTCTATTAGTATCGGGCGGGTGTTCGGATCGCGGTGAACGTCTGCATGTCGCCATGCCGCACGCCGGTACGGCTAGCCGACGCGGAGGCCCTCGCGTAGTTTCTCGACCAGGGTGATGAAGAGCGAGAAGTTGGGAATCCTGGCGACTTCCTGCTTGTGCAGCGGCCGGAATCTGCCTTCCTGCTTGATGGTGATCCAGCCCTTCTCGACCTTCACCTCCTGGATCGACGCCCATGGCGCTGCGCGCCTTCCGCGGCGAACCTCGTTGCGATCGATGCTCACGTCGCCGAAGGTCAGGCTTTCGCCGCGTACCAGGGATCCAGGGCGCCGGACAGCTTGGCCCAGGTGACGTGGTTGGCCACCGCCCTGCCGAGGTCAGCGTATTGGCGGCCCCGCGGGTTGGCGCGGGTGGCGTATTCGGGATTGCGGTGGAGCTTTGGATCCCGTGTCTATATGACGGTGATGAGCGCCCGGCCGTCTCGGCCCCCTTGATGATCAGCCGGAACGCGCGCCGCGCGTTGGCGGCGTCGAGCGGCTCTGACTCATCCTGCGTAGTCGGTGATGTGGCTTCCAGCGTCGGTCGGCCATAGATATCTGCCATTGTCGGCCGTCGAATAGGTGTGGTTTCCGTCCCCGGAACGAGCTTGAATGAGATTGCCACGCCAGGTGGAGCCGCGAGCCGACCCACCCCAGATATTGCCGTACAAGAAGCCGTACACTTGCTCGAGCTCGGCCGAGAAGATGTTTCCGGTGACGGTGATGTTGGTGGCGTTGTCGACGTCGCCGATATGCACAGCATACCCCCAGCCGGAAACATAGTTGTTCGTAAATGAAATGTGATCATAGACACCGTCGCCCTGCAGGGCCAGGGCGTTGGTGTTGCCCAGAGAGGCCAGGGTGTTGTGGTCGACGATCACGGGGCCGCCATCACCTTCGCTCTGCGGCCCTATGCCATCATGGTGATATACGTCATGCGACGTATCGGCCATATCGTGAATGTAGTTGTTAGTCCAGGTCGACGGGCGCCCCGGGAAGCCTGTGACCATCTCCATACCCGCGTTACCCCAGATGTCATTGTGGTCCATGACGGCAACGGCTTCCTTCATCGTCGTGGACAACTGCCAGGACTTGTCGAAAGGCGTGCCAGGCTTGGAATGCGATGACGAGACGGTGCCATCATTACCAGGCGGCATCGAGTAGGAGTTGGGCTTGAACGTCGAGTACAGGAACTTGACGTTGTTGTCGGAGTATATCTGTACAAGATTATCGTTCGGATCGGTACCCTCGAACAAGCAGCCGACGAACGTGAGATTGTCGCCGTAGATAATTACCTTGGCAGCCAAAAAGTGCGTGAAGGAGATGACGCTGTTGTCCGGGTAATCAAGCGTCAATGGTTTGTCGGCACTCATACCCGACGCATAGTCGGTAAGGCTGCCTGGATACGCCCCCAGGCCCAGGCCGCCAGCGTTGGCCGGAGTGTTGGCATAGCCTGTGTTGGAGAAGTCCGGCCAATATCCGGAGCCATCGTTAGGACGCGCCTCGATGGCCGAGACGCCCGCGGCCGTCGTCCGAGCACGGGATTCGGCACCGCCAGCGCCACCGGCGACGAGGATGGACGCGACGAACAAAAGAGCGGCGACAGCGAAGAGAGAACTTCGAATCATCGCGTGGGCGAGTGGAAAATGCCGACGCTTGTTCAGGTCTCTACAAGATGATTCCTTGATGTCGTGCTCCCGTTCAGTCGATTGGTGATCTGCGCCGCCGGATCGACGAAATCTCCCTGTTCGGCATTGCCGTCATGGCGCCAATGATTCGGAGCGGACAATACGCGAACCGGACGTTATCGATCTTCACCCGGCCAGTCAATATCTGCATATCGTGGTTGACCAATCGCGCATGGTGACAGAGGCTTAGGGCGCGTTTGACCGCCCGGCGGGAGGAACGGCGGGTCACGCTGCGGATGCTTGAGGTCGAGCGCCGCCTCGGAAGGGACGCACGCGTATACGTCTGGGCCGTTCGGATATGGTCGCCGGCGTCCGCGACTGGTTGAGTTGATGGACGTGATACCTGACGCCATCGCTCACGACCAGGCCCGCGTCCTTCTCGGGAATGCCGAGAAGACCGAGCAGCAGAATCGCCCGACCGCCGAAAGCCTTGACGTGGTACGCCGTCATGGCGGGTTCGCCCTCAGGACGCCCGAGCGGTTCGGCGGAGCCTGGGCTGACGCCATCACCGTCGCTCGCCACCTGTCGGGGGTGGGCCGGTACTGCCCGTCCACCGCCTGGATCGCCGGCACCTGTGCGACCGCCAAGACCTTCACCGACGACGTCTTCGGCGACGCGGTGCCACCCGACTGCTACGCCGACCCGGACGCGCTCGCCTGCGGATCCGGTCTGGCGGCGGGCGGTGGAGAGCCCGAGCCGGGCGGCATCCGGGTCAGCGGCCGTTGGCCCTACATCTCCGGCTGCGAGGACGCGTCCTGGGCCGGCCTCGGGGTGATGGTCGACGGCGCGTACGCGTTCGCGATGATTCCCATGGCCGACCTGACCATCGAACGGACCTGGCAATCCGCCGGCATGCGCGGCACCGGCAGTCACACCGTCGTGGCCCGGGACCTGCTGGTACCAGCGGAACGGGTGAGCCCGGTGAGACCACCGGCTCACGCCACCATGGTCTTCTACGGAATCACGGTGCTCGCCCCGGTGGTGGGCGCGGCACGCGGCGCGCTCGACATCGTGAACGCGATGTTCGCCTCGGATCGCAAGCCGTACATGACGGCGTACTCGCGGATGGGTGATTCGCCGGCGGCGCGGCACTGGCTGGCCCAGGCGGCGCTGCTCGTGGACCGCGCCGAACGCACCCTGCTCGCCGCCGCGCAGGCCGTCGACGCGGGCGACATCACGGAGACCGACCACGCGCGGCTGGGAATGGACCTGTCGGACGCCGCCCGCGACTGCCGGGCCGCCGTGGAGCTGATGCTGGACCTGCATGGGGCTAGCGGCTTCGCCACGACCAACGCGTTGCAGCGGTACTGGCGCGACATCGCGGTCGGCAGCCGCCACGCGCACCTACGGGCCTACATCGCGGCGGAGAACTACGGCCGGGTTCTCGTCGCTGAAAGCTGATCGTCGGCGGACCACCGCTGCGGAACGGCATGCCGCCCTGATCGCACGATCGGCCGGCCTGAGCCGATGAACTCTTCGGAGGCCCTCCAGCAAGACCGACTTGCCCGGACCCGCCAGAATCATCACACTATGCCCTGATTATGGGCATTTGGGTGTTTTCTGGCTGAAATCGCTATACTCCACGAGCTGTACGCCATCGAGTCGGCCGTGTGGATGGGATGCATCCGCGTACAAACGTGGCTGGCCAACCACTCGGAGGTCCGCCTGTGATCGACATCCACCTCGCCCTGCCCGCGGTGGTCGTATGAGCGCCTACATGATCTGGGCCGCCCTCGTCGGCATCGCCCTCGCCACCGGCGCCGTGTTCTGGCGCGTCCGCGCGCAGAACCACATGGACAGCGATGACCTGGACGCTAGTTGGTTCGGGCAGCTGGGCGAAGGGTCCGGAGAGGACACCTTCGTCGACCGGCGGATCGCCGCCGGCGACGCCAGCCGGCGTCGCATAGCACGGATCGGCGAGCGCCGGCTGCCCTGACCGTTGTCGTCGTGACCACCCGAGGTCGCGCGACGGGCACGTTGACGCCGCCGTAGACGGCATGCCCTCCTGATTCACGATCTTGGGACTAGACCCCGCGGCGCATGGTTCGGGTGCCGAGGAAGAGCCCGACGGCCGCTAGGGCACAGGCGGCGATCAGGCCGTACAAGGAAGAGAGATCGGCGAGCTTGCCGGCGAAGAGAGCGCGCTCGGCGCGTACGAGGTAGGCGATCGGGTTCAGCTTGGCGATGGCCCGCAGCCATTCGGGACCGTGCTCGATCGGCAACAGCACGCCCGAGAGGAGAAGCAGCGGATACGTCAGTACCTGGGTGACGGTCCAGAAGAGGGTGCCGTTGGGCTGGGCGGCGATCGCGAGCGCGAAGGACAGGCCGCTCAGACCGATGCCGAATATCACGAGCAGCGCCAGCCCGGCCAGCGCGCCTGCGGGGTAGAGCCGAAATCCCAGCGGTAGGGCCAGCGCGACGATGAGCGTGGCCTGTACGAGGAGGATCACCGACTCCTTCATGGTCCGACCGATCAGCATCGCGGTGCGGCTGAGGGGGGTGACCATCATCCGCTCGGTCGCACCGCCGATCAGTTCGATCAGCAGGGAATGTCCGGCCGCCATCGGGCCGAACAGGCCCATCATGACCAGGATGCCGGGCGCGAACCACTGCCATGAGGAACCGCTGGACGCGCCGTACCCGCTCACGCCCTGAAGTAGCCAGCCGAACAGGAACATGAACAGAAGAGGCTGGGTCATCGAGAAGATCAGGCTGAGGGGCTGGCGTAGTTCGGGGGTGAATTCGCGAGAGAACACGATCGTGGTGTCTCGAAGGAACTTGACCATGCTGCGGCTTCTCCGTCCTAGGAATGGTCGCCGTCGTCTTGATCGGTTTCGTCGCCTTCGCGCAGGCTGCGCCCAGTGAGGGACAGGAATACGTCGTCCAGAGTCGACCGTCGGGTCTCGGCGGTGACGGCTTTGACGCCGGCGGCGTCGAGCGTGCGCAGGTACTCGGGCAGCGCGGTCTCGGCGCGGGGCACGCGGAGCCGGACGGTAGTGGCGTCGGTCTCCACCGCGCTGACCGCGGGCATCCGTTCGGCGACGGCAGCGGCGGTCGCGGCCTCCGTCGGATCGACGACCGTGACCACGACCTGGTCTCCGGCGAGTTCGCGCTTCAGCCTCTGGGCCGTACCGTCGGCGATGATCCGGCCGCGGTCGATGATCAGCACCCGTTCGGCCATCCGGTCGGCCTCGTCAAGGTAGTGGGTGGTCAGGAAGAGCGTCATGCCATGTTGTTCGCGCAGGCGCAGGACGTGCTCCCACAGATTGGCGCGACTCTGCGGATCGAGACCGGTGGAGGGCTCGTCCAGGAACAGCAGCCGGGGACGGTGGAGCAGGCACATGGCCACGTCCACCCGGCGGCGTTGCCCGCCGGAGAGGGTTGCCGGCTTACGGGCGGCCAGCGGCTGCAGGTCCAGCAGCCGAAGCGCCTCGTCGGCGCGTTGACGAGCGTCCGCCCTGCTTAGGCCGTAGCTGCGCGCCTGGGTGACCAACTCGTCTCGGACCAGGAAGTTCTCGCCCGCACTGCTCTTCTGCCCGACGTAGCCGATGGCCGAGCGCACCCTGGTGGGATCGGTCAGGACATCGTGACCTGCGACGGTCACCCGGCCGGAGGTCGGCGGAAGCAGAGTGGTGAGCATCCGCAGCAGCGTTGACTTTCCCGCGCCGTTGGGCCCGAGGAGTGCCACCAGTTCACCAGCCTCGACGTGGAGGTCGATGCCCTGGACGGCGTCGATGGTTCGCTTTCTCACCCGGAACTTCCGGGCGAGACCTTCGGCGTGGATCATCAGCATCCCTTGTCGACTTCATGGAACATCTGTGTTCCATAAGGGGACGCTAGCGTTCTATATGGGTATCGGCAACTGTAGGCTGTTCGGAATGAGCGGCACCGCAGACACGCAGTCGGGCACTCGCAACCGCACGCGCCGCGCCATCCTGAGCGCGGCGTCTTCTGTGCTCGCCCGCGACTGGTCGGCGACACTCGCCGAGATCGCCGATGCCGCCGAGGTCGGCCGGACCACCCTGCACCGCTACTTCCCGGACCGGGAAACGCTGATCAAAGCCGCGGTGGACGACTCGGTCGAGGTGATCACGGCATCCACCGCGGCGGCGGCGATCGAACACGGACCGCCGCTGGAGGCCATGCGCCGGCTGGTGGCGGCGATGGTCGAGGTCGGCGACCGGCTGATGTTCGTGTTCGGCGATCCGCGCGTGCTGGAGACCTACGGGGCGGCCAAGACCGACGCGCCGCTAGAGGACGCGGTGGTCTCGCTCATCCGGCGCGGACAGGACGAGGGGGTATTCGACCCGGAGGTGAGCCCCGTCTGGATCCGGCACGTGCTCTGGGCACTGGTTTACACCGGTCTTGAGGAGTCGGAAGGCGGGCGCCTACCCCGTCACGGCGTCACCGCGACGGTCATCCGCACCTTCGAAAATGGAATCACGATGCGTAGATCGGACGAGGGCTGAGCGCTCCCCGGCTGGATTGAGCGAACCGGAACCGGGCGGCCTCGGAGGCCCGGTCCACTCGAACCGAGCACTCCCCCGCGCCCCGGCGCCACGCCACTCGCGCCGGGTGGAGGCGGACGTCCACCCAAGATACGGCGGCTGGCCCACGACGATGGGCCGCCGGCTTCCTAACGTGGCGACGTCCAGATGACGTACCCCGCGGAGGAGGTGGGATCGGTGAGCGGTCCCGTCGAGATCATCCTGATCATCGGTGCGGTCGGCTACATCCTGGCCCGCCGTCTGCTCGGCGAGCCCGCCGAAGCCAAGCGCATGCTGCTGCTCCCCGCCGTGCTCGCAGGAGTCGGACTCACCGATCTGGCCAAGGTGCACCAGTCCCCGGTCTCCATCGGATTCCTGGCCGGCTCCACCGTGCTCAGCCTCGTGCTGGGCCTGCTGCGCGGCGCGAGCATCCGCGTGTTCGACAAGGACGGCATCGTCTACCTGCGCTACACGGCGACGACCGTGGTGTTGTGGGGAATCAACCTCGCGGTCAGGTTCGGCGCGAGCGTCATGCTGGGCGTGGTGGACCCGACCGCTGAGCACGCCGGCAGCAGTGGGCTGATGCTCACGCTCGGCGCCGGCATGGTGGTGGAGGGGCTGGCCGTGCTGTCCAAGGCGATGCGCACCAGCGGCCGGGTCGTGTGGGCGAAGGGACGCGACGGCGCACCGCACACGATGTCGTCCCTGCTGGACGGGTTGCAGGAGAAGGTGCAGACCACCGACTGGTCCCAGACCAGCCGTCCGCGCCGGCGCGGTGGCTTCGCGGCGCTGATCGAGGACGTGCGCAACCTCGACGTCCGACGGCCGAACGACAACGGTTCCGCCCCGTACGACGGACCGCGGCCGAACAGCGGCGGCTCCCGCGAGGAGCATGACCCGCACCACCGTGACCGGTGACCATGGCCGGGACAGGCGGACAATGTCCGGGGATGAACGCCGACCCTGATGACACACGCCCGGCCGGGACCCCCGTCGACGACGCGCCGACGGGAACCTCGGCGCGGTTCCCCGACGAACTGATCCGCCCGTTCGTCATCGGGACCCTCTCGGTGCTCACCCTGGTCCAGTTCGTCGAGCGCCCGCCGGTCCGGTTCGCCGGGATCACCTGGGGCTTGGTGGTGGTCACCATCGCCGCGGGGGTCGCCTCGTCGATCGTGCCCTGGCGTCATCTGTCGGACCGGATGCAGATAACGCTGGTGTCGGTGTTCATGGCCGCCGCCGCGATGTTGTACCCGATGTCGGGGATCACCGCGGCCAATGCGCTGGTGTTCCTCGCCTCCGTCACCGCTGGAGAGAAGCTGGCCTCCCGGCGGGCCGCGTTCACCATCGTCGGAGCCGGGACCGCCATCACGGCCACCGCGACCTGGGTCGCCATCGCCCTGCTGCACGTGCCGGACGTAGGGACCTGGTGGATCTCGCTCATCGTGGGCCTGCCCCTCTACATCGGCCTCGCGCGCCGGGAACGGGCCGACGCGGTCGCCGCCTCCGACCTCGCCGCCCGGCAGAGCCGGCGCGCGGCCGCGTCCGAGGCTCGGGAGGCCGCGCTGGAGGAACGGGGGCGTATCGCCCGGGAGATCCACGACGTACTCGGCCACGCCCTGTCCGGCGTCGCCATGCAGTTGGACATGGCCGACGCCCTGCATGCCGAGGGACGAGACCAGGACGCCAACGAGGCCGTACGGCGAGCACGAGCCCTGGCGGTGTCAGGGATCGGGGAGACCCGCCGCGCGATCCACGCGCTGCGCGAGGACACGTTGCCGCTTCCTGAGACCATCGCCCATCTCGCGCACGGGGGGACGGCCGGATTCGAGATACAGGGTGAGCCCGGCGAGGTTCGGGTCGAGGTCGCCCAGGCCGTCATCCGCGCCGCGCAGGAGGCGATCACCAACGCACATCGGCACGCGCCCGGCGCCGAGGTGAACCTGCTGCTCGACTACACCGACCGGCTGATCCGGCTCACCGTCACCGACACCGGAACGGCCGGGCCCTTCGCCCGGCCGAACGACTCGGGCAGCGGGATGGGCCTGGTCGGGATGCGCGAGCGTGCCAGTCTGCTCGGAGGCACGCTGTACGCTGGCCCCGCCGAATCGCCCGCCCCAGGCTGGACAGTGCGATTGGAGTTGCCGCGATGACTTCGATCCGGCTGTTGGTGGTCGACGACCAGGCCGCGATCCGGGACGCGCTCGCGGTGATGCTCGACCTCGACCCGGACATCGCCGTCGTCGGCACCGCCGCCAACGGCGAGGAGGCGGTCACCGCGGTCGACGAGCACGACCCGCAGGTCGTACTCATGGACCTGCACATGCCGGTCATGGGCGGGGTCGAGGCCACCAGCCGGATCCAGGCCGCCCGGCCCGGCCTGCCGGTCGTGGTGTTGACCACCTTTGAGGACGACGAGTCCATCCTCGCCGCGCTGCGCGCCGGCGCCCGCGGCTACCTCACCAAGGACTCGGACCGTTCGAAGATCGTCCAAGCCGTACGCGGCGCACACGCCGGGCAAGCGGTGCTCGACCCCGACGTGCAGTCGCGGCTGCTCGCCCTCGCCACCCGTGCCCCCGCGCCCGGCCCGGCCACGGCCGTGCCGCTGACCGCGCGCGAACGGGAGATCCTCGACCTCATCGGCCAGGGCCTGCGCAACAACGAGATCGCCCGGCGCCTGTACATCACCGAATCCACCGTGAAGACCCACATCAACAATCTGTTCGCCAAGGCCGATCTGCACTCTCGCGCCGAGGCCGTACGGCTGGCCCTCACCCTCGCCGGGAGCAGACAGGAAGACGGACGCTCCTCGGTGTGACACTCGCACCCGGATTCCAGCCATTGTGGGCTCACTGATCACCGCGCTGAGCGGATAAAGCAGATTCGGCCGTTGGCATCCGTGCGTGCTCCGTGATGCCGAGGTCGCCCAGGTCGAATCCGGCCGCGGTGACGCAGCACGTCAGTCGGGTGGAGACCCGGTGGAGAGACCCCGCCCCGCCCGACCTCCACCCCATCTCGGTTCACCAACCGATGTGGGGCACATGCCCGGATTCCTAAATTGTGGCCGCAGCAGAACGAAACCGCGAATCTGAAAGGCCGCAGCAATGGACATGGGCGTATGGCTTTTGAACCTCGCCGTACTCTTCATCGTGCTGGAATCCGATCTCGGCACGCGGAGAGTCACCCGATCCCGCGTTCTCCGTCCGGTCATCAGCGCCGCAGCCATCGTGCCGATCTTCATCGACGAACTCGCCACCAGCGGGTACGGCCTGATGCTCGAAATCGCCGGCACGGCCGCCGGGCTGTTGCTGGGGCTACTGGCCAGCGCCTTCATGCCCGTACATGAAGGCGTGGCCAAAGGCCGCCGCTGCGCGAAGTCCCGTGCCGGAGTCGGCTATGCACTGACGTGGATCGTCGTGGTCGGCGCACGCCTCGCCTTCGCCTACGGCACCGCACACGTCTTCGGCCGGCAACTGGGCAAATGGATGGCCACCCATTCCGTCACCGGAGGCGCGCTCACCGACGCCCTGATCTTCATGGCGGTGGCCATGATGCTCACCCGCACGGCCCTGCTCCAGGCCAAGACCAGGGTGGCACTGGCCCGCACCCAGCCGACCGAAGTCGCCCTGCGGGTCGGATGACATCCCGGGTTACGGCCTCCGTTCTGGAGACGACGCCTGATCAGCTTCCGGCGGGCTGATAGGTGGCGACGATCACTCCGGTGCCGGTCGACACGGAGTCGACCAGCCGGAAGGTCGACAGCTCCGAGCCGGAGTCCGGGAACAGCCGGCGGCCGGAGCCGAGCGTCAGCGGGTGGATCAGCAGGATGAACGTGTCGATGAGGTTCCGCGGCAGCAGCGACCGGACCAGCACCCCGCTGCCGAAGACCACCAGGTTCTCCTGCAGTTCCCCTTTCAAGCGGCTCACCGCATCAGCGGCGTCATCCTTGAGGAGCGTGGAGTTCTGCCAGGCCGGCGGCTCGGTCAGGGTGGTCGACGCCACGTACTTCTGGACACGGTCGAGAGCCTCGGTGAACGGGTTCGGTGCCTGCTTCGGCCAGTAGTCCGCGAAGCGCTCGTACGTCGTCCGGCCGGCGAGCAGGGACCACGTGCTCGACATGTACACACCCATCACCTCCTGCATGGCCGGGTCCTGGCCTCGGGTCGCCCAGCCGCCGTGCCGGAAGCCGTCCCGTGGGTCCTCCTCGGGGTGTCCCGGAGCCTGCATCACGCCATCAAGCGTCAGATGCTCGATCACGATGACCTTGCCCATGGCGCATCTCCTTCATCGTCGTTCGTCGGTCTCACGAACTACACGAACGACAGACCGTCAGATCGACACGACATCGGAGGAGATAACTCGCCCCCTGGGTCCTACTCCCGGTCGTCGGCATGGCGGGGGCCGGCCGGGCGGGTCCACGGGATCAGTGCCGGGACGCGGGCGCGGTAGGCCTCGTAGGAGGCGCCGAACTCACCGGCCATCAGGCCGTCCTCGATCCGAACCCGGCGCAGTAGCCAGGGGATGGCGATCGCCAGAAGAACGATCCAGATGCCGAAGCCGCAGGCCAGCATGCCGCCGGTGACAAGGCCGAGCAGACCGGTGTAGATGGGGTGGCGGACCAGCCGGTACGGACCGTCGGTACGCAGCCGGTGGTGCTCCTGGAGCATCGGGATGCTGGCCCACATGGTGCCCAGAACCCAGCGGGCCCAGAGCAGCAGAGCGGTGGAGGCCAGGGCGATCAGGGCGCCCAGGAGCGCGAGCTCAGGCTGCCAGTACTGCAGATGGCGCCAGAAGGAATGCGGAAAACGTCGCACCACCGCGATGAACACGCCGACGCCCACCATGAGCAGCGCCCGGCGGGTCAAGCTGCGACGCATGCCACGGACCCAGCCGCCCAGACCAGCGTGGTTCTTCACACCGAAATAGACGGCTCCCAAAGTCCAGGCCACGACAAAGGTCAGGACACAGGCGCCGATGAGAGCGACGAGTACGGAATGAAGTGAGTCCATGACCAAAGGCTGCTCCGCGTACGAAGTGCATCACCACCACCCACAGGCTGACTCGGAAGACTCCACCCACAGGTGAAGACCCGTTTGGTACTTCAGGTTCGGTCACGGACGGCGGGGATCACCTCGGGTAGGAGGGCGCGCAGGCGTTCCACGGCACGACGGTCGCGACTTGCGGGCCTGGACATCGTCAGCCGAGGTACTGCACAGGACGCGCCTCGCCACGAATCCAGTCGCTGCCGTCCCGGCGGACCTGACAGTCCCATCCCATATCCCGCAGCCGGTCTTGCAACGCTTCGGGGTCCACAAAGTTCTTCACGATCCGGAACTTCCCGCCGTCTCGCAGCCGCCGTTCGACGATTTCGTTGACGCCCGCAACGTAAGTTTCTTTCTCGCGAACATTGACGTGCTCGTCGATGAACAACACTCGTCCATCCTCGGCCAGGAGACGCCGTAGCATCCGCCAGAACTGTTCGAACCGGCTCATCGGTACGTGAGAAAGCCAGGCCGAGAAGAAGATCACATCAAACCGGTCGTCCGTCGTCCACGAGAAAACGTCGGCGACCTCGAAAGTGACGTTGTCCGACCTCACTCGATCACGGGCGATGGCCACTGCCTCGGGCGCCGCATCGATCGCCACGCCGTGTCGGCCACGTCCACGAGCGCCTCTGTCCATAGGCCGGTTCCGCAGGCGATCTCCAACACTCGTCGGCTCGGATGCATCTGCGCGACCAGCCGCGCGATGCGCTCACGAGCCGCCGCGACATCCCCGTACGCGGTCGCGTCGTACTCGCTCGCACGGCGACGGTAATAACCGACCTGATCAGCCAGAACCTCGTCCATAACATACAGATCATCACGCGGCGGCCCGCCGGTCCAGCACCGCTCGGCGAGAAGTCCACTGTCGCGGAAACTGACAATCGGCTACCGGGCAAACGCGAAGCGCTGACCTTGTTGACACTCTGTCGAACTAGGAGATTTCCGGCGAACTTGACCAAACCACCTATATGACTAGATGGTGGCACGATGTCGCGGGAGCCATCGAAGCCATCGATTCGTGTGCCTGCGGCCACCAGAGGACTCGAGGAGAGGAGAAGACCGAATGGTCTTCCTAGGAATCGTCCTGGCCGCTGCCGCCGTAGCAGTGGGCGTCGGCATCATCACCGAGAACTCGTCATCCGCCTCGCTCAGCATCTTTGGCCATCATGTGCCCGGAGTACACACCGGCGCACAGGTATTCATCGTCGGAGGGCTCGTCGCGGCCTTCGTCATCGCGGGCCTCGCGATGTCGTTGCTCTCACTACTACGTTCCATGCGCCTCCGCCGCGAGCTCCGCGACCTGCGGGATGAGCGCGAGGAGTCGATGTCGGCGCTGGTGACGAAGAATCAGCAGCTGCAGCGGGAGCTGGCCCGCACCCGCGGTGGCGCTGGGAGCGCTTCGGCGACGAGCCAAGCACCCGTCACCGCCCAGCAGGGTCGTGTCACGGAACCGGCCTCCCAGTTCTTCGACCAGTCCGTGTGACCCCGCGGCTCCTACGCGTAAGAGTCTCCACATACGGCGCCTCTTGCGCGTAGGAGGCGGTGTCACTCCTGGAAAGCGGAAGGTCAGCGCGTCGCCCGCGCCCCCGCCCACCCCCACGTGACCTGCAAGACGATCCCGGAGCGCCATCGATGGCCTCGATCGGGGTAAGAGGGGTGCGCTGTGGTCGTACGACGGGAGACGCTGTGGATCACCCCAAGACCGCGTTCGTACTGGGTGGCGGCGGACTGCTGGGCGCCCATGAGGTCGGCATGCTGCGGGCGCTCGCCGAGGCGGGAATCCGGCCGGACCTGGTCGTCGGGACCTCGGTCGGCGCCTTCAACGGGGCGTTCGTGGCCTCGGATCCGGCGAACGCCGTCGACCAGTTGACCCAGGCGTGGCAGGGCGACGGGGCGGGGTCGGTGTTCGCCGGCTCGTTCTTCAGCCGCGTGTCGACCCTGATCCGTTCCGGCACGCACCTGCACTCGGCCGAACTCCTGGCGACCGCGCTGGGCGCGCTGATCCCCGCCGACCGGATTGAGGACCTGGCCGTGCCGTTCCACTGTGTGGCCGCCAACGTCGAACGCGCCGAGGCGCGGTGGTTCACCCGCGGCCCGCTCGTCCCGGCGGTGCTGGCCTCCTGCGCGGTCCCCGGCATTCTCCCGGCGGTCCGCATCGGCGACGAACACTTCTACGACGGCGGCCTCGTGCACAGCATCCCCGTCGGCCGGGCCCTGCGGGAGGGGGCTCGGACGGTGTACGTCCTGCAGGTCGGCCGGATCGAGGCCCCTCTCACCGCGCCGACCAGGCCCTGGCAGGTGGGCCTGGTCGCCTTCGAGATCACCCGGCGGCACCGGTTCGCCGAAGAGATGGCTGAACTACCCGATGACGTCACCGTCCACGTCCTGCCCACCGGGTCGACCGACCAGGGCGCGGGCCTGTCCCAGCTGCGCTACCGCGATGCCTCACGGGTCGAGTCGAACATCGAGCGGGCGTACGCGGCGAGCCGCGCGTACCTGTCGGACCAGTGACCCGCCGTGCTCCCGCCACGGTTCGTCAGGCGCCTGGTCCTCCCTCCGCTGCTGTTCGCGGTGGCGATCGCGGCGATAGCGGCCTCCCCGTTGTTACTGCTCATCGGCGCGGTGGCCTCGCGCGGCCGGCATCGGTTCCTGCGGATCGCGGTCATCTCGGTCCACTGGCTCGCCCTGGAGTGTGCCGTGCTCACGGCGTGCCTGTTCCTGTGGGTGATCGGCGGCTCCCCCGAGACCGTACGAACGCGGCACTACGCGCTGTGCGGATGGTTCCTCACCCGCGTGTACGACGCCGCCACCCGCGTACTCGGGCTCGTCGTCGAGATCCAGGAACCGCTCGACATGGTTCCCGAACGCCCGGTGATCGTGCTCAGCCGGCACGGCGGGCCCGGCGACTCCTTCCTGATCGTGCATTACCTGCTCAACGTGTACGCGCGTCGGCCGCGGATCGTCATGAAGGCCGCTCTGCAGCTCGATCCCTCGGTCGACGTTCTGCTGAACCGGCTGCCGAACGCGTTCGTGCCCGGCGGTCCCGCGTCGCGCGAGCGGATCGTCGAGGAGATCGGCCGCCTGGCCACCGGGATCGGCCCCGCGGACGCGCTGCTGATCTTCCCCGAAGGCGGGAACTTCACGCCGCGGCGCCGGGTGCGTGCCATCCGCCGGCTGCGTCGGCAGGGCCGGCCGCACGAGGCCGAACGCGCCCGGACGATGGCCAACGTCCTGCCACCGCATCCGACCGGCTCGCTGGCGGCGATCGACGCCGCGCCGGGCGCCGACGTCGCCTTCATCGCCCACACGGGGCTCGACGACATCATGACCGCCGGTAACGTCTGGCGACGGATCCCGTTGGAGCAGCCGCTACGCGCGCGGTGGTGGCGCGTTCCGCGCGAAGCGATCCCCGAGGACGACCGGGAGCGGTGGCTCTTCGACTGGTGGCAGACGATCGACGACTGGATCGCGGAGAACCGGCCGCAACCCACCGCCACGTAGTCACCAAGGCGCCGCCGGCAGGGAGCCGAGCGGACCGGCACCGGAGCCTCAGTCGAGGAGGCGGCGGAGCAGTACGAGCGTTTTTGAGAGTTGCGCCCGCTCGGCGTCGTCGAGTCGGCCGGCGATCGCGTCCGTGAGGTTCTCGTGGCCGGCGTCCCGGCGTTCGGCCAGCAGGCGCTTGCCCTCGTCCGTGATGGCCAGGAGCTTGCGTCGCCGGTCGTCGGGGTCCGGCGTGCGCCGTACGAGTCCCCGGTCGACCAGGCCGGCCACGGAGACCGCGACCGACTGGTGAGTGATCTTGTCCAGCCGGGCCAGGTCGGCGACGGTGTGCGGACCCTCGCGGTCGAGCCGTTTCAGGAGCGAGACCTGCGACAGCGTCACTTCGCGAGCCGGCGATACCGCCCGAACCTGCCGGACCAGCGCGCCGACCAGGAACTGCAGCTCATCGGCGATGGCCGCGGCGTCCGACCCGGTGGCCGCCTCTCCGCCGACGGCCACCGCTTCTTCTTCCATGCTTGCCGCGTTCCGTCTCATATCCGCTAAAGTACAGGAAAACTGCGCAGTTAAGTTGCATATATCCGTGGGAGTGAGGCGCGTGGTGAGCGATGACGTCGCTGGTCGACTGAGGATCGGCGGGAGGGAGCGCGGCTTCACGATCCGGCTGCCCCGAGCAGCGCCGGATGACCGGCCGATGCCGCTCGCCCTCGTTCTGCACGGCAACCATCCGGACGCCGGCGGATGGATCATGCGCGAGTGGACCACCTTCGACGAGCAGGCCGACGCCTGGGGTCTGGCGGTCGCCTACCCGGACGCCTCCGAGGGGTGCTGGGCGGACGGCCGTGGTGTCACGACGTCCGACGAGGCGGGAGTGGACGACGTCACCTTCCTCCGCGCGATCATCGACTGGTCGGCCGAACGGTACGACACAGCGCCGGATCGGGTCGTGGTTGCGGGAATCTCGAACGGTGCCTTCATGGCACATCGGATGGCGATGGAGGCGAGCGACCGAGTGGCGGTGCTGGCGGCCGTCGCCGGCGGGCTGCCCGCGGCCCTCCGCGATCTTTGGCCGACGCACGCCGTGTCGGCGATGCTGATCCACGGCACGGCCGACAAGCTCTCACCGATCGACGGCGGCCACTCCCGCCGTCGGGGGCCGGGCGGCGAGCTGCGCGGCCGCATGCTCTCGTTGCAGGAGACGGCCGAGCACTGGCGCGCCATCGACCGGTGCCCACCCGGGCCAGGCGAGACGCACACCACCGAGCTCTCCAGCCGCACCACGACGGACGGTGGCGTCGGCGGCACCCAGGTCGTCGCCTGGACGGTGTTCGGGGGCGGCCACACCTGGCCGGGTACGCCGACCCCGCCCGAGTGGGACGAGCCGGCCACCGAGGAGTTCGACGCGGCCGAGGAGATCTGCCGCTTCGCCCAGCCCCTGCTCATCTCCGCCGACACCCGGCGGCTCTGACCCATCCCCCTTGGACGAAGGAGAAACCCATGGCAGTGATCGGCAAGATGCTGAAGAACCGGCGAGCCGGGGAGACGGGCCTCGCCTGGAACTCATCGAACCTGGCCGGCGCGGACACGCTGACCCTGACCAGCCCGGACTTCGAGAACGAGGAGACGCTCCCGACCGTTCACGCCGCGAAGCGAATCGGCGGCAAGGACCTGTCACCGGCCTTGAACTGGTCCCCGGCACCTGAGTCCACCGGGCAGTTGCTGCTGGTCGTCGAGGATCCCGACGCGCCCACCGCCGCGCCGTTCGTCCACTGCGTCGCCCTGCTGGACCCCTCGGTGACCGGCCTCGCCCAAGGGGCGCTCGACGCCGAGAACCCCGCCGACGGCGTGAGCCTCCTGCGTTCGGGCATGGGCCGCGGCTACCACGGCCCGGCGCCGATCAAGGGTCACGGCCCGCACCGGTACGTCTTCCAGCTCTTCGCCCTCGCCGAGCCGGTCACCGCGGCGTCGAGCGGCGCCGCCCTGGACTCCGCCAAGCCACGCGACGTGCTGGCGGCCGCGGGCGGCGTCCTCGCCCGCGGCCGTCTCGACGGTTTCTACGAACGCTCCTGAGCCGCCGGCCGAAGGCCGCTGATCGTACGTGCCTCAGGGGCGGCGCTGCCCGGTCACAGAGTGCGGCTGGTGGAGGACTGGAAAGCGCCTTGGGTCGGGAAGGTGACCTTGAAGTAGTAGCCGTGGTTCTTGGACACGGAGAACCGGAAGACCCCGTTCCGGCCGAGGGTCGCGGTCCGGTAGGAGTGCCAGGTCTTTGAACCCCGAGCCCGGTAGTACAGGCGGACCTTCAGGCCGCGCAGATCGGAGAAGGAGGGGCCGCTGTACCAGTCGGCCACCTGGCCGTTGATGACGCTCTTCGACGACCTGCGAGTGATTGACGCTGACCTGAAGTGGGTCTTGTCGGTGACGGTGCTGGTGACCGTACCGGCGCTCGTGGACGTCAGGGTGTCGGCCGACGCGCGCACCCGTGCCTGCCAATCGACGGTGCCGAGATGAATACCGACGACGTTGCGGAATTGGCCGTTCGCATCGGTCTGTGTGGCGTAGTCCTTGTGCCAGGTGGTGGAGCCCTTGGGCCGGTAGTAGAGGTCGACCCAGCCGTAGATCAGGCCGACCCAGGAATTGCCGTTCCAGCGCTCCACCGTGCCGGTGGCATACAGACCGGAGGAATAGGCATGGTGCGCCTCGTCATGGGACGGAACGCTGAAGCCGGCGACGCGCGTCCTGGACACGCCGTCGATCCAGTTGTAGTCGGCTCTGGTGAAATCCTGGAACCACCCTCCCTGGTGGACGCCCTTCTGGGTGTCGTCGATGCTCCAGTCACTGGTCCCGCTCACCGGCTCGGTCAGGCTGAACCGGCCGTCGGCACCACTGGTCGTCACGTAGGTGAGGTTCGACTGGCTGGAGCTGGCCGGTTCCATCGTCAGCGTGAGTGGAGCACCCGGGAATGCCTCCCAGGCGCCGTTGACCTGGACCTGCATCGTGCCGGAGAAGGTGACCGGCGTTCCGGCCGGTACGGAGGCGGGCACCGGATCCAGCACGAGCCGGCTCGGCAGATGCGCGGCCTGCAGCAATATCTCCGGGCCCGGGCTGCTGCCGGGATCCAGGCCGGTGTCACCCGGGAACACCGCCGAGACCCTTCCACCGCTCGGCAGCGTCGTGTTGATCGTGAAGCGCCCGTCGGATCCGGTCGTTCCGGCGGCCACCGTCGTGGTACTCGCGCCGGGTGGCGTGAACCTGATCTGCACCGGCTCGCCGGCCAGCGGGTCCTTGGTACGGGCGTCGATCAGCTCGCCGGTGAAGGTCACCGGCTGCTGGTAGGCCACCGTGTTCGCCGAACTGGCGAAATCGATAATTGTGGTCGGCCGTTTCGAGTCAGCGGCCGCCGGAAGGGCCGAGGAAATCACCACGGCGCTCGACGTGGCGATGGTGGCCAGAGTTCGGAGCATGTACGGCCTTAATTCAGGTGATAAGTCGACCAAGATCGTACAACTCGGTGAGCACTTTGACGCCGCCGTGGGCGGCAGATCTCGCCATTTTCCCGATTCGTGAGGTCAATACCGACGCCGTCGCGATGTTCGGGGGCTGACCGCAGGGGGCGTGAGCTGCGAATTTCCAGCCTGCACTACCTCGAACGGGCAGGGCGCTGGAGCGATTTCGGGCAGGTGGCGGGAGCGACCCGGGGGGTCGTGCGGTGATGCCATGTTCTCGTTCGCAGACCGCCCCGCCACCCCTGGAGGATCCGACCGATGAGCAGGTCGATCGCGCCGACGCCGCCCGCAACCGCAGTCCACGCCCCAGAACACGCGCGCCGACGCGGCCCGTTCGGGGTCGTCCAGCGGCATCCGCTGGTCGCGTTCTTCGTGCTGGCGTACGCGGCGAGCTGGCTGGCCTGGCTGCCGTACGTGCTGTCCGCCGACGGACTCGGGGTGCTGCACTTCCACTTCCCCAAGCTCCTGGGCGACACCCAGATCCCCGGCGTCCTCCCCGGCGCGTACCTCGGGCCGCTCGGCGCGGGACTGGTCGTCACGGCGATCACCGGCGGTCGGGAGGGGCTGCGGCACTGGCGGCGGCGGCTGTTCCGGCTGCGCGTGCGCTGGTACTGGTACCTGATCGTGCTGACCGGCGTCCCCGCCCTGCTGGTAGGCGGCACCCTCCTGATGCCCGGCGCCATCCACGGCCTCCACACGCCTTCGGTCGCGGTCGCCGCCGCCTACCTGCCCATGCTCCTCGTCCAGGTCCTGACCACCGGCATGGCCGAGGAGCCCGGCTGGCGCGACTTCGCCCTTCCGCTGATCCAGCGCCGTCACGGAGCGGCCCGCGGCACCCTCATCCTCGGCGTGGTCTGGGCCTTCTGGCACCTGCCGCTGTTCTTCACGAGCTGGTCGCTCGCCGGCACCCGGGCCGACACGGTCCACTGGTGGCTCACGGTCGGCACCTTCGTCGCGATGTGCGTGGCTATCAGCTACCTCATCACCTGGGTGTTCAACCACACCGATGAGAGCCTGCCCGTCGCCCTGCTCCTGCACGCGAGCAACAACACCGTCGCCAGCCTCGTCCTGCCGGAACTGTTCAAGAACACGCAGGAGTCGTGGATACTCACCGCCGGCGGCATCGGCTACGGCGCCGCCGCCGCGATACTCCTCATCGCCACCCGCGGCCGTCTCGGCTACCGCGGCCCCCGCGACTGACATCGAAGACACACCCAGGCTCCACCGGATACGTCTCCGGTGGAGCCTTGCCGTACGTGAGCCTGGCACCGGCCCGCTGAAAGCGGAGACGGGCACCGAAGATCTTTTCTCCGGGCGTGCGGTGAATTACCGTCTTGGCACCCACGAGCCAGGAGTCCGCACGATGCGCAACTCGGTACGCACCGCCCTCGCCGCAGCCGCGGCCACGCTCGGCGTGGCCGCCTGGTCGGCGGCCCTGCCGGCCAACGCCGAACCCGCCCCTCGAGGCGGAGCCCTGCACTCGCTCCGCAGCCCGACCGAGAACTTCTACTTCGTGATGGCCGACCGATTCAAGAACGGTGACACGGCCAACGACACCGGCGGTCTCGGGAACGACCGGCTGGTCTCCGGGTTCGACCCCACCGACAAGGGCTTCTACAACGGCGGCGACCTCAAGGGGGTCGCGTCGAAGCTCGACTACATCCAGGGGCTCGGGACCAACGCGATCTGGCTGACTCCCAGCTTCAAGAACAAGGCCGTCCAGCTCGAGGACGGCCCGTCGGCCGGCTACCACGGTTACTGGATCACCGACTTCACGCAGATCGACCCGCACCTCGGCACGAACGCCGACCTCGCGGCGCTGATCAAGGCGGCGCACGCGCGCGGCATGAAGGTCTACTTCGACATCATCACCAACCACACCGCCGACGTGATCGGCTACAAGCAGGGGGCACGCACGGCGTACGTCTCCAAGGACCAGAAGCCGTACCGCACCGCCGACGGCAAGCCGTTCGACGACCGCGACTACGCGGGCACCTCGACCTTCCCGAAGCTGGACCCGAACACCTCGTTCCCGTACACGCCGGTGCTCGACGACAGCGAGAAGCACCTCAAGAAGCCGGACTGGCTCAACGACGTGACGCTGTACCACAACCGCGGCAACACGACGTTCACCGGCGAGGACTCGCAGTACGGCGACTTCTTCGGGCTCGACGACCTGATGACCGAGAACCCGCGCGTCGTGCGCGGGTTCATGGACGTCTACGAGACCTGGATCAAGGACTTCGGGATCGACGGCTTCCGCATCGACACGATGAAGCACGTCAACGACGAGTTCTGGCAGACGTTCGGGCCGGGACTCGTGCGGTACGCGCGGGCGCACGGGAAGCCGGACTTCTTCATGTTCGGTGAGGTGGCCCTCGACGGTAGCGACGCGGCGGCGAAGAGCTTCACCTCGCACTACACGACGCACGACAGGATGCAGGCGGTCCTGGACTTCCCCTTCCAGAGCGCCGCGCGCGACTTCGCGTCACGGAGCCGGGGGAACGCCGCGCTGGCGACGTTCTTCCAGAACGACGACTGGTACACCGACGCGGACTCCAACGTCTACGAGCTGCCGACGTTCCTCGGCAACCACGACATGGGGCGCATCGGCTACTTCCTCAAGAGCGACAACCCGAACGCCCAGGACGCCGAGCTGGTCGCCCGGGACCGGCTCGCGCACGAGCTGATGTACTTCTCACGCGGCAACCCCGTCGTCTACTACGGCGACGAGCAGGGCTTCACCGGTACGGGCGGGGACCAGCTGGCGCGGCAGACGATGTTCGCCAGCAAGGTGCCGGAGTATCTCAAGGACGACCTGCTCGGGACCGACTCGACGCACGCGGTCGACAACTTCGACCCCGGCCACCCGCTCTACCGTACGATCCGGGAGCTCGCCGCGGTCACGAAGCAGCACCCCGCCCTGCGGAGCGGCGCGGAGCAGGTGCGCCACGCCTCCGACGGTCCCGGGATCTTCGCGTTCTCCCGCGTCGACCGGAAGCAGCAGCGGGAGTACGTCGTCGCGCTGAACAACGCCGCTACGGCGCAGTCGGCCGCCATCCCGACGTACGTCGCCGACGGCGGCTTCACGAAGGTGTACGGCCCCGGGGCGGCCACGCTGCACAGCAAGGGCGACCGGACCCTCGACGTGACCGTGCCGCCGCTGTCCGCGGTGGTGTACCTCGCGGACGGCCGGATCCCCGCGTCCAAGGCCGCCCCGCCGATCCGGCTCGACGCGCCCGCGCCCGCGGACGTGTCGCACGGCCGCATGCGCGTCAGCGCGAACGTCGCCGGCTCCTCGTTCGGCGAGGTGACGTTCCAGGCCAAGGTCGGGAACGGCCCATGGCAGTCGATCGGCACCGACGACAACGCGCCGTACCAGGTGTTCCACGACACCAGCGGCTACCGGACCGGCACCGCGCTGCGTTACCGCGCCGTCGTCCTGGACAACGCCGGTCACATCCGCTGGAGCGACGTACGGTCGACGGCCGTGCCGGCGCCGTCGGTCACCGTGACCGCCCCGAAGGACGGCGGCACCGTGACCGGCATCGACCCGGTGACCGTCCAGGCGAGCATCGACCCGGAGCGGGCGACGCAGTCGGTACGGTTCCAGCGCAGCGTCGGCGGCGGCGCCTGGACGGACCTGGGCACGGACACGTCCTCACCGGACTACGTCGTCACCGACGACGTCTCGAAGTTGCCGCTGGGCACGCAGGTCCGGTACCGCGCCATCCTGCTCGAACCCGGCTCGCGCCCCGTCACGAGCGCGCCGGTCACGGTGACGACCGCCGAGCCCAAGCCGGCGCGGGACCACGTGACGCTGGCCGGGTCGCTGCAGTCGGAGGTCGGTTGCGCGGGCGACTGGGATCCGGCCTGCGCGAGCAGCCGGCTGTCCTTCGACACGACCGACGGCCAGTGGCACGGCACGTTCACCCTGCCCGCCGGCGACTACGAGTGGAAGATCGCGATCAACGACTCGTGGACCGAGAACTACGGCGTGGGCGGGGCCGCCGGCGGTGAGAACCTGAAGCTCAGCGTTCCGGCGGGCGGCGCCAAGTACCGGTTCACCTGGAACCAGGTCACCCACGTCCCTGCGGTCGAGAAGGTCTCCTAGCCGATCTCGGCCCGTGTCGTTCGCCCGCCCCGGGAGCGAACGACACGGGCCCCGGCCGGCGCCGTGATCTGCGGCGAATGTCAGGCGGCGGTCTCCAGGAGGGACTCGGCGATCGCCGTACGGGCGTAGAGGACCGAGCGGCCGGCGCGGTGGGCGCTGACCATGCCCGCGTCGCGCAGCGCGGTCAGGTGCTGGGACACTCCGGCCGCGGATATGCCGGTGCGGCGGGCCAGCTCCGTCGTGGAGGCCGGCGCCGCCAGCTCGATCAGCAGGAGCGTACGGGAGCGGCCGAGGACGGCGGCGATCGCGTCGGCGTGTCGAACCGGGCGGTGCTCCCACAGCGTGCCGATCCCTCGGGCGGGGTAGGCGAGCTGCGGCGGCTCCGGCGGACGCGACCAGGTCAACACGTGCTCCGCGAATACGGACGGGACCAGGACCAGCCCTGGCCCGGCGGCCTCCCGCGAGACGGCACAGTGCCGGCGGACCAGCCGGAGGGTGTTGTCGTCCCACCTCAGCGTCGCGTGCAGGTCGTTGAACAGGTGACCGGTGCCGCGCTCGGCGACCTGCCGGGCGCGGTGGAACACGTCGGCGTCCAGCACGGCCCGGATCCTCGCCCAGTACGGGGCGAGGGCGAGCTCCCAGTAGGTTTCGATCTCCGCGCAGACCTGGGCGAGGCGGTCCGGTGGATCCGCGCGCAGGGCCGCGCGGCGCGGATCGTCGACCGCGAAGTGGTCGACGTCGCGCCGGACGTACTCGGCCGGAGTGGCGCGGATGACGGCCAGCTCGGTCTCGAGGTCGGGTGTCGGCTCGACGGGCGGCGGGGTGAGGAAGTCGGCGAGGTACCCCTGGGCCGGGATCAACCGGGCGAGCCAGCCGTCGTCGAGCCCGGCGGCGGCCACTCGCGGTCGTACCTGCTCCAGCCAGGAACGATGCACCGGATGCGAGGAGCCGGCGATCAGGAGCCGGAAGCTGCTGACGACCTCCCACATCGGGGAGATGGCGAGCCGGGTGAGCGCCAGGTCGTCCGCGGAGAAGGCCAGTTCGGACAGCATGGGCGCTCCTTGGATTCGGCCATGACTTAATCAATGGCCGTGAGTCTACGGCAGCCGCAGGATTTCGGTCATGCTCTCCACCTTCAGCGGGCTGCCCCGTACCGCCTGGATCATCTTCGCCGGGACCATCGTGAACCGGATCGGCTACATCGTGACGCCGTTCCTCGTGTTCTATCTGGGGTCGCGCGGCGTCTCCACCCAGCAGGTGCCGTACGTGCTCGGTGCGCTGGGGGCGGGCAACCTGATCGGGCCGGCGGTCGGCGGGCTGCTCGCCGACCGCATCGGGCGGCGTCCCACGATCCTGGCCGGGTTGCTCGGTACCGCCACCGCCCAGGGGCTGCTGTACGCCGCCCCGAACGTCCTCTCGCTGGCCTTCGCGGCCGTGCTCCTCAGCGGGGCGGGCAGCATGGTCGGCCCGGCCACCGGGGCCCTGATGACCGACGCGGTGCCCGTCGACGGGCGGCGCAGGGCGTTCTCGCTGTTCCACTGGGGCGTCAACATCGGCACGGCGGTGGCCGGCGTCCTCGGCGGGTTCCTCGCCGCGCACGGCTATTGGCTGTTGTTCCTCGTCGACGCGACGACCTCGCTGGCGTTCGCCGGCATCGCGGTGACGCTGCTGCCCGGCGGGCGCGGCAGGGCGACCCGATCCGCCGCCTCCACGAGCGGTGCGGGGTACGGCGTGGTGCTGCGGGACCCGCTGATGCGGGCGCTGCTCCCGCTGTTCGGGATCGGGCTGATGATCTACTCGCTCACCGAGGTGGCCCTGCCACTGGCGATCCGTGACGACGGGCTGTCGACCGCCACGCTGGGCGTGATGGCGACGCTCAACGCTGTCCTGGTGGTGGTCCTGCAACCGGTGGCCCTGCACGTGCTGTCGCGGTTCGCGCAGGTGCCCGTGTTCGTGGCCGGTAGCGTGCTGGTCGCGGTCGGCATCGCCCTGACGGGGGTCGCCCACAGCCCCTGGGCGTACGCGGGGACGGTCGTGCTGTGGTCGGCCGGCGAGGCGGCGGTCGGCGGCGTCGCCGGCGCGATCGTGGCGAGCCTCGCACCGGAGGACGCCCGCGGCCGTTACCAGGGCGCCTTCCAGTGGACCTGGGGTATCGCCCGGTTCATCGCCCTCTCCGCGGGCACCGGCGTCTACGCGTCGGTCGGGCCGGCGGCGGTGTGGTGGTTCAGCGCGCTCGCCGGCACCGCGGCGGCCCTGGGGGTCGGAGCCCTGGCTCCGAGGATCGCCCGTCGTCAGGCTCCGCCGTTGCCGGTGGTGCCGCCGGCGGACGAACTCCGCCCCGAGCCCGCGTCGGTCTGATCATCACCTCTGATCATCACGTCGGACCAGAATGACGTGCCCGTACTCGACGACGGTGCCGTCGGACCGCAGGGCGAGCACGAAGTCGTTGCCCGAAGAGATGGCCGTGATGCCCCGCAGCCAGCGCGGCGGGCTCGCCTGGCCGAACTCGTCCCGGCCCCAGCCGACGACGGTGCCGTCCCACCGCACCGCGCTCACGAACCCGGCGCTGGCGGAGACGTCTCGGATCCCGAAGACCCGGCGGGCGGAGGTGACCTGGCGGAACTCGTCGCCTCCCCACGCCGCGACGGTGCCGTCCGTCCGGAGGGCGACGGCGAAGTCGTTACCGGTGCTGATGGCGGTGATGCCGCGCAGGAAGCGCGTCAGACTGGATTTTCCGAACTCGTCGTTGCCGAACCCGACCACGGTGCCGTCGCTGCGCAGTGCGAGGCCGAAGTCGCCACCGGCGGAGACGGCGGTGATCCCCGTGAGGCGGTCGGCCGAGCTGACCTTCCGGAACTCGTCGCTTCCCCAGCCGACGACTGTGCCGTCCCACTTCACCGCCAGGGCGAAGTCGCCGCCGGCCGAGATCCCCCGGACGCCGCGCAGCCAGCGCGGCGGGCTGGCCTGACCGAACTCATCGCGCCCCCACCCGACGACCGTGCCGTCCGTGCGCAGTGCCAGCGCGAAGTCGTTCCCGGCGGAGATGGCCGTGATGCCACGCAGCCGGCGCGCGAAGCTGACCTGGCCGAAATTGTCCCTGCCCCAGCTGGCGACCGTGCCGTCGGTGCGCAGCGCCAGCGCGAAGTCGACGCCGGAGGAGACCGCGGTGATGCCGTGGAGCCGGATGGGCGGGATCGGCATCGGCCGGCCCGGAAGCGACGGCCTGGCCGACGCCGGACCGGGGGCGGCGCAGGTCAGCAGGGTCACGGCCGCGGCCGCCGCGCGCAGCACCGCACGCCGCCGTGGCGTTCGCGTTCTCGGCCACATGACGATCAGGCTCCCTACGAGATCGGCCGCACGGTGGATGTGGCGGCTGGCGGATGAAAACTCCATGCTCTCGTGCGATCACTGAGGGACACGATCGATTCCGGTCACGACAACGTCAGCAGCCGGAAAGGGAACGTCGCGAGCCGGACGACCTACCGAGCGAAAGGTCCATCTCATCCCCGCTTGTCGCGAGGATCGTCCGTCGTCAGGCCCCGCCGGCGCCCGCCACCGCTGCGGCAGGCACGGCGGCAACGGCCGCGCCTCACGTACCCGAGATCACGACCGAGCCGTCCCCCGCATGCCGAGGCAGCACGACGTGGCCGAACTCGACGACGGTGCCGTCGGACCGCAGGGCGAGCGCGAAGTCGTTGCCCGTGGAGATCGCGGTGACGCCGCGCAGCCAGCGCGGCGGACTCGCCTGACCGAACTCGTCGTTACCCCAGCCGACCACGGTGCCGTCCCAGCGCACCGCGTCGACGAACGCGGCGCTGGCGGAGACCCCGCGGATCCCGAAGACCCGCCGGGCGAGGGTGACCTGGCGGAAGTCGTCGGCGCCCCAGCCCACGAGAGTGCCGTCCGTCAGGAGGGCGAGGCCGAAGTTGGTGCCTTTGGTGATGGAGATGGCGCCGCGCACGAAACGCGCCAGGCTGGATTTACCAAACGCGTCGCTGCCGACGCCGACAATGGTGCCGTCGGTTCGCAGCGCGAGGCCGAAGTCGCCGCCGGCGGTCACGGCCGTGATCCCGGAGAGACGGTTCGCCGAGCTCACCTTCCGGAAGGTGTCGCTCCCCCACGCCACCACGGTGCCGTCCCACTTGACCGCCATGGACCAGTCGCCGCCGGCCGAGATCCCCCGGACGCCGCGCAACCAGCGCGGCGGGCTGGCCTGACCGAACTCATCGCGCCCCCACCCGACGACCGTGCCGTCCGTGCGCAGTGCCAGCGCGAAGTCGTTCCCGGCGGAGATGGCCGTGATGCCACGCAGCCGGCGCGCGAAGCTGACCTGGCCGAAATTGTCCCTGCCCCAGCTGGCGACCGTGCCGTCGGTGCGCAGCGCCAGCGCGAAGTCGACGCCCGCGGAGATCGCGGTGATGCCGTGGACCCGGACGGGCGGAATCGGCATCGGCCGGCCCGGAAGCGACGGCCTGGCCAACGCCGAGCCGGGAGCGGCACAGGTCAGCAGGGTCACGGCCGCGACCACCGCGCGCCGCCCTGGTGTCCACGTTCTCGGCCACATGACGATCAGGCTCCTACGAGACCGGCCGCACGGTGGATGCGACGGATGACAGATCCGCACCCCATGCTCTCGTGCGATCACTGAGAGACACGATCGATTCCGGTCACGACAACGTCAGCAGCCGGAAAGGGAACGTCGCGAGCCGGACGACCCACCGGCGAAAGATCCGTCTCGTCCTCGTTTGTCGGCGATCTCATTAAGATCATCTTTGTCATGATCACGCCGTCTCGTCTGACGGCGCTGTTGCCCCCCATTTCCAGGAGACGTACGGGTGCGAAGAATGACGGCGGCGATGGCCGCCCTGATCGCCGGTGCCACGGCCATGGTCGCCGCCCCCGCGACCGCCGGCGCGGCGTCGAAGCCGGCGAGCCTGTCGTGGCACGACTGCGGCGGCACGCAGAAGTCCGACTGCACGACGATCAAGGTGCCCGTCGACTGGGCGAAGCCGAAGAGCGCGACGTTCGACCTGGCGGTCGGCCGGCTGCCCGCCCTCGACCCGAAACACCGGATCGGCATCCTGCTCGTCAACCCCGGCGGGCCGGGCGTCTCCGGCATCGACTCGTACATCATCGGCCGGAACATCACGGACGACAGCGTCCTGCGGCAGCGGTTCGACATCGTCAGCTGGGACCCGCGCGGCGTCTCGCGCAGCCACCCGGTCCAGTGCAGCCAGGACCTACTCGACAAGGCGCCGACCGACTTCCCGAGCACGCAGGCCGAGTACAAGAGCCTGCTGGCGTACAACGCGAAACTCGGCGCCGACTGCCGCGCCAACACCGGGCCGCTGTTCGACCACGTCGACACGGTCAGCACCATCCGGGACATGGACGCCATCCGCGCGGCGCTCGGCGAGAAGAAGATCAGTTACTACGGAGGGTCGTACGGGACGCAGATCGGCCAGCAGTACGCCGAGCTGTTCCCGAGCCGCATCCGCGCGATGACGATCGACTCCAACATGGACCACAGCATCACGTCGGCGTACCGGTACCTCGAGACCGCGACGCGTGACTTCGAGTCGTCGTTCAACGCCTTCGCCGACTGGTGCGCCCGCACGAGCGGCTGCGCGCTGCACGGCCAGAACGTCCGGGCCGTGTGGGACGGCCTGTACGCCAAGGCCGAGAAGGGCACGCTGACCGACCCGTCGAACGGCAAGAAGATCGATGCCAACGGGTTGCGCGAGATCGCGTTCAGCCCGATGTACCGGCCGGGCGAGCGCTGGGCGGCACTGGCCACGAAGCTGGCGTCCGTCGCGAGCGGCAAGCCCACCGTCGGTACGCTCTCCTCGCCGGCCCGGCCCGCCCACGCGGACCTGGGCGAGAACTCCTACCAGGCCATCTGGTGCCAGGACTGGAAGTGGCAGGTGAGCGGCTTCGCCGAGCTGCAGCGCTACCGGAAGAACCTGGCGAAGATCGCGCCGCACACGCGCATGTCGCAGTTCTGGAGCGACATCACGAGCTGCCTCGGCTGGCCGTCGAAGGTGACGAACCCGCAGCACCGCCTGTCGGTCAAGGCCGGGACGTCCATCCTGGTCACGGCGAGCAAGTACGACGTGGCGACGCCGCACGTGTGGAGCACGACGGTTGCGAAGCAGATCCCGAGCGCCCGGCTCCTGCAGTACGACGGGGTCGGACACGGCGACTACCGCAACAGCCCCTGCGCGAAGGGCTACATCGAGACGTACCTGACCTCGCTGAAGCTCCCCGCCGCGGGCACGCACTGCGCGGCCGTCTGGCCCACCGGCACCACGCCGATGACGAAGGCCGCCGAGGAGCCCTCACGGCCGGTCCACTCATAACACGCGGCATCGATGAGAGACCCCGGGCGGACGCCGCCCGGGGTCTCTTCTCATCCGCGGGCGCCACGTCTCGAACGCCGCCGTGGTGGCCAGCACGATCGCGACGCCGAGGATCCAGCCCGCGACGACGTCGCTGACGTAGTGCACGCCGAGCAGCACGCGGCACATCCCGGACACCACGCTGAGCACCGCCGCGGCCGCCCAGGCGACCGCACGCCAGGCACCGCGCAGGACCGGCAGCACGATGAGCACGATCGTCGCGGTGCCCACCACCGTCATCAGCGCGTGCCCCGACGGGAACGACGCCCCGCCGGCGTGCGCGATCGGGCTGAGCAGCGCGGGGCGCGGTCGCCCGACGGCCATCTTGAGCCCTGCGGACAGTACACCCGCCACCAGCACGTTCACGGCGGCCCACGCGGCGAGACGCCGCGCGCCCCGGAAGAGCAGCCACGCCGCCGGCGCCAGGACGATCACGCGGAAGACCCAGGGGTGGAAGACGTACGCGGTGGCCCGCAACGGCCCGGCCAGCGCCCGGTGCCGCAGGACGAAGGTGTTCGTGTCGACGGTGGCGACGTCGTCGAGGTGCCGCAGCGGCGCCCACCGGGCGTTCACCAGGGCCAGCAGGACGACGAAGGGCACCGCGACGAGGAAGACGGCGGCGCAGGCCAGCGTCAGCCGCAGGCCGAGCGGCCCGTCGGCGCTGAACCGCCGACGCGTCCACCGGCGCACACTCTCCGGCCACATGTCCGAGCCCCTACCCTCCGCTCTCCCGCCGTACCGCGACGCGCGGTCCTCCTGAAGAGCAACGTACGGCGCGATCTCGGCGTCGCCCGGCGCCGAGCCGTCACGCTCAGCCCCGCCCGGCGGAAGGCGTACGGGGCCAGCACCCGGTCAGGACACGAAGCGTACGGGGACGACGCTCGGACAGGACGTGAAGCGTACAGCGCCGGATCAGCGCCGTCCGGTGTCGACCCGGGACGTACGGCCGGCGTGGTGTCGTCCGGCGGCGGGGGTCCCGACGTCCTCCAGGCCGCGCCGGATGCGCGGCAGGTCGAGGAAGCCGGAGACCAGCAGCGCGGCGCTCACCGCCGCCAGGCACCCGCCGACGACGTCGAGCAGGTAGTGGACGCCGAGGTACATACGGGCGATCGCCACGACACCCGCGAAGATCACTCCGGCCGCCATCGCCAACGGCCGTGGCCGCCCGCGCACGAGCATGCCCAGCAGCAGCGCCGCGGCGGCGGCGACGGTGGCGTGCCCGCTCGGGAAGCTCATCGCGTTGTCCGGCGGGATGAGCCACAACCGTCTCGGCGGCCGGTGCTCGGCGACCAGGGTCTTCACCGCGAAGGCGATCGCCAACGCCCCGACCATCACGCAGGCGGTCAGCAGCGCGTCGCGGCGACGCCGCAGCAGCCACAGCACCGCGGGAACGACGACCGCGGCGACGAGACCCACCTCCGCCTGAGCGGCGAGCGTGGCCGCCTTGGCGACCAGGGTGAAGACCGGCGTTCGCAGCGTGGCGAGATGCTCGTCGAGCCGGATGTCGGCGCGCGTCGAGGTGGACGTCTTCGCGATCAGACCCAAGGCGGCCACGGCCACCAGGAGCAGGACGCCACCCGTGATCTTCCCCCGGCTCGACACGTCCCGTCCTTCCGCTCGTTCCGCGGCATTCACCGCGCCCTCATGATCAAGACACGTTATCGCTGCGGTCGGCGCGGTGTGCGGCAGACCCGACACACGGGGCGACTGATCGACGGAATGCGCGGCGGGCTCGGCGTTCAGAAGGGATTCATAGATTCCTCTCAGCGAACGTGGCGGCGTCGCCAATACGTTCACCGGCCATGACCGATACGGCCCTGTCCGGGTCCGACGCCCCCGCGGGAGCACCCGCGCGGCCGTTCTTCCGCTCGGACCCCTCTGTCCTCCTGTTGGTGGCGACCGTCGTGGTGGCCGTCGCCGCCGCCCCGATCGAGCTGTCGACCGCCTTCGGACTGCCCGCCCACGCGCTGCTCCTGCACATCCCCGTGGTGCTCGTCCCCATTCTGGCGGGCGTCGTGATCGCCCTCGCGGTCCGCCCGGTCTGGCGGGTGCGGTACGGGCTCGCGGCGGGGGTCTTCGCCATCGTGACGATGGCGGCGACCATCCTCACCGCCGGCGCCGGCGAGAAACTGCGCGACGAGCGGATGGCGCGAATGAAGCAGTTCGGCGGCGGCGCCGCCCGCGCGCCCCGGGGCGGCGGTGCACCCCGGGGCGGTGGCGGCGAGGCCTCGCTGCTGGAGCGGCACGCGGACCTCGGCGGGGAATTGCGCATGCTCGTGCCCCTGCTCACCCTCGTGCTGGTCGTCCTGGTGATCCTCGCGCGGTACCGCGCGGCCACGGCGGAGGGCCTCCTGGCCCGCCCCGTGATCGGCACCGTGGTGGCGGCCGTCGCCGTCGTGGTGGCGATCGTGTCCGCGATCTGGGTGGTGCGCACCGGTCACCTCGGCGCGGAGATGACCTGGCACGGCGGTGACGCGCGGCCCGCGGGAGGAGCGCCCCGGCCCGGGTCGTGACCCCCGGAGATCGAACGCCGAGGACCGTGCCGGACCGACCGGCCCGGTCCTCGGCGTATTCGCGCCCGGATCGCGGGCACGGGACGAGCGGCGTTCCTAGCCGCGCCGACACCTCTGCGTCGCCACGCGTGTAGACCCGTGACGACAGTGGCAACATAGAGTCATCGATTGAACACTCTTGGTAATTGATTGGAGCCGGGTTGGCCGGGAGGCGGCGAGCAGGGGACGGTGCGCTCCGGACGGCACGCGTGGCGGCCGTCATCCTGTGGGCGCTGACCGTGACCGTCGTCCTTCTCCTGCACGGCACGTCTCCGCACGGCACCCACTCGGGGGGCGCGCTCGTGTCCCTCCGGGCCGATCGGCCGGCCCTCGGCCTCTGCCAGGTCGCCCGGTCGGCGCATCACCTGCGCTCCGATCCCGGCGACGGAGGCCGGCCCGTTCCGTGGGGCCACTGCGACGCCACCCTTCACCACCTCACCGCGCCGGCCTCCGGCCACGGCGACCAGACGCCCCGGGGCTGCTCCGGGCCGTCCGCCGAGGCGAACCCGGCCGCGCGTTCGGCCGCGCCCCACCGGATCGCGCGGCCGACCCGGCTCGTCGCCGACGTCGCACCGGCCCGGCTGCAGGTCTTCCGCTGCTGATCGGCGGTCCTCCCGTACATGCGCGACGACGGCCGGTCGCGCACGACGCGAGCTCCGGTCACCTCACCCGCCATCAGCGCGAAGGACACACCATGCAGTCACTGATCGACCATGCCCGCAGTTTCCACCAGCAGGTCGCCACACGGCGGGGGCGGTTCTCCCCGCCACAGCCCGGAAGCAGGCCGCAGGCGATCTTCGTCTCCTGCTCCGACGCCCGCGTGGTCCCGGCGCTGCTGACCGGCTCCGCCCCGGGGGACCTGTTCGAGCTGCGGACCGCGGGGAACGTCATCCCGCCCCACCGGATGGGGCGGCTGACCGCGGAGGCGGCCACCCTCGAGTACGCCGTGGTGGTCCTCGGCGTCCCGGACCTCATCGTGTGCGGCCACACCCGGTGCGGCGCGGTGCGCGGCCGCACCAGCGGTCGCGTCCTCCGCCAGGCCCCGACCACGCGATTCTGGCTGTTGCACACGCACCGGTGGCGCGGGATCCCCGAACGTGCCCAGGAGGATCCGGGGCGTTCTCACCTCGTCGCCCAGTTGGACAAGCTCCGGCGCTATCCGTGGGTGGCGCGGCGCCTGGCCAACGGCACCCTGCGGCTGCACGGCTGGTTCTTCGATGTCGAGACCGGCGCGGTATGGCGGCACAGCCCGGACACGGGTGCCTTCGTGCCCCTGTGACCCGGCCACCGGTCCGCGCGCTCGCACCCTTCACCTCAGCGGCGTTCGCACCGCCCGAGGGTATGCTCACAACGTAACGGACCAGTTACAGAGAGAGACACCGTCGGCGGGCTCGGCTCCCGCCCGGCCGTCCGGCTCGCCGGGGGACGGCCGGGAAGGGCCGGGCGGCCCGGGGCTCACCGCGTCGCCCGACGCCGGTGGGCCTCGGCGGCCGACGGCCGGGGCCCGTCGGGGGGCGGGCGGGGGGTGCCATGTTCGGGATCCACAACTCGGTGACGACGGCCTCGCGGCGTCCGCTGCTGCGCCGGCTGGCCGCCCACGAGTCGCCGCTGCGCCGGATCGACTGGGTGCTGGTCAGCGCCGTGGTCATGCTGACGCTGATCGGCACGCTCCTGGTGTGGTCGGCGACCCGCCCGGCCCTGCTGAGCGCCGGCCGCGACCCGCAGAGCTTCCTGAAGAAGCACCTGCTGACGGTGGCGATCGGCCTGGGGCTCGCCGCGCTGGTCGCGGCGCTGGACTACCGGCTCGTCCGCGCGTACGCCCCGATCCTCTACGGCCTGTCCTGCGTCGGGCTGATCCTCGTCCTGACCCCGCTCGGCTCGACGATCAAGGGGCATCACTCCTGGATCGAGTTGGGCGGCGGGTTCCAGCTCCAGCCGTCGGAGTTCGCCAAGGTCGGGCTCGTGGTGGTGCTCGCCGTGCTCCTCGGGGAGCCGCGCGACGCCCAGACCGCGCCCGACACGCGCGACATCGTGGCGGCCCTCGCCCTCGCCGGACTGCTCGCCGCGTTGATCATGATGCAGCCGGACCTCGGGACGACGATGGTCCTCGCCGTCGTCGTCCTGGCGATGGTGGCGGTCTCGGGGGCGCCCAAGCGCTGGCTGCTGGCCCTGGTCGGCGGAGCCGTGGGCGGCGGGGTCGCCGCGTGGCGGTTCCACCTGCTCAAGCCGTACCAGATCAACCGGTTCATCGCCTTCGCCGACCCGGCGGCCGACCCCAAGGGCGCCGGTTACAACGCCGCGCAGGCCCGGATCGCCGTCGGGTCGGGCGGGCTGACCGGTCAGGGGCTGTTCCGTGGACAGCAGACCGGCGGCCACTTCGTTCCCGAGCAGCACACGGACTTCATCTTCACGGTCGCCGGTGAAGAACTCGGTTTCCTGGGCTCGGCGCTGATCGTCGTGCTCGTCGGCGTCGTGCTCTGGCGCGGCCTGCGCATCGCCGCACTGTGCGCGAACGGCTTCGGGATGCTCGTCGCGACCGGCGTCGTGTCCTGGCTGGCGTTCCAGACCTTCGAGAACATCGGCATGACGATCGGCATCATGCCGATCACGGGCGTGCCCCTGCCGTACATCTCCTACGGCGGGTCGGCGACGCTCGCCAACATGATCGCCTTCGGCCTGCTCGAGGCCGTGCACCTGCGACAGCGGCGGTTCGGCTGACCCACGCCGTACGGCCCCGGCACCGTCGCGGTGCCGGGGCCGTACGCCGGGAGCTGTGTCCTAGCGGGCGTTCTTCCAGAAGGCGCACTGGTGCTCGGTGGCGTCGTCGACCCCGCCGATGCGGGCCGGTGCCAGCGTCTGGACGTGGCGCGCGCCGGGCGCGTACGCCGGCCAGCCGGGGGCACGGTCGGCGACCGGCGTGCCGCCGTGGGCGAAGGCCGTCCAGTAGCCGATCATCGTCGCCGCGAGGCTCCGCTGGGCGGCGGACAGGGTGACCGGGGTGCCGTCCGGCCGGTTCACGTCGAACAGGAAGGTCAGGTCGGAGATGTGCGAGGCACCGGCCGGGAATCCGGCGGGGAAGGCCGTCCAGGTCGGCGCGTCCGGGTCGGCGAACTCGTACGCGTGCACCGGCGTACGGCGCGCGATGGCGTCCGCGTCGCGCAGGACCGGGCAGACGGTGGTCCGGTCGGTCTCGATCGCCGCCCAGGCCAGGGCCGGCGCCCACTGGGCGCCCGCGGCGGTGTAGGCGGACGGCGGGTAGTGGCGGCGCACCTCGGCCGCCCGCGCCCCGTACGCCTGGTCGGTGAGCTCGACGTACCGTTGCTCGGTCATCGGCGTTCCGCCGATCGCCGGGTTTACCAGGGCGGCGGTGACCATGCGCCCCTCGTCGCGGGTGTGGCCGATGACGACCGGCACCTTGGTGAACCTCCCTGCGCGGATGGCCGCCTCCGGATCCCGCGGCAGGGTCGGCGTGCCGTACGCCGCGCCGCCGAACTCCTCGGTGTGCGCCAGGAGCCGGTCCATGCCGAGTCCGCGCAGGCAGGCGATCGCGTCCGCCTGGTCCTCGCAGCCCAGGGTCTTGGACAGCGCGCCGCCCTGCGCGTCGACCTCCGTGAGCGACCGCCACTTGGTCGAATCCGTCGTCGTCGGAGCCGGCTGTCCCGGGTAGAGGGTGGGGGTGAAGCTGCCGCAGCTCGCACTCTGGATGATGACCTTGCCGAACAGACCTTTCGCGACCGGCGAGGTCAGCTGCGCGCACGTGCTCTTCGCTCCGGCGGACTGGCCGAAGAGCGTGACGTTGCGGGCGTCTCCGCCGAAGGCGGCGGCGTTCCGCCGGATCCAGCGCAGCGCCGCCTGCTGGTCCTGCAGCCCGAACGTGCCCGACCCGGGCAGCCCCGCGTGACCGAAGAACCCGAAGATCCCGAGCCGGTAGTTGACCGTGACCACCACGACGTCGCCCTGCGCCGCCATCCGGCGCGGCTCGAACTGGCTGCCCGACCCCGTCGTCAGGTCACCGCCGTGCAGGAACACCATCACCGGCTTCTGGCGAACCGCCGAGGCGTCGCGCGGCGTGGTGACGTTGAGGGTCAGGCAGTCCTCGCTGACCGTGCTGCCCACCGGCTTGTTGTACGGGCCCTGGGCGCACACCGGGCCCGGCTTCGTCGCGTCCCTCGGCTGTGACCAGGGGGTCGCCGGCCGAGGCGGCGTCCACCGCAGCGCGCCGACCGGGGGCGCCGCGTACGGGATGCCGGAGAACTCCCGCACGTCCGATCCGACCGTGCCCAGCACCGGGCCGGACGTCGTGGTAACGAGCCGTCCGTCCTCCGCCGTCCGCGGGCTCCCGGCGGCCAGGGCCGGCGCCGCCGTGAGCGCCGCCGCCAGCACGCCGGCCGATGCCGCCATTCCGATCCTGGCCGCGTTCCGCATGTTCTCGTTCGTCGTCATGCTCGGAAGACTGGGCGACGGCGCTGACCGACCACGGACCGTCCGCTGACAGCCGGCGCGCCGCACTGTCAGCGCGGACCCCACGCGGGCAGGGACACATCGGACACGCCCTGGTGTGCGACGGCGTGTCGCGAGATCGTGGGGGGCGACACCCCGGGAGGTCGGTATGGCGCGCGACGGGCGAAGGTTCTCGGTCAGGGCGACGGCGCACAGCCGGGCGGATGCCGCGACACTCTTCCGGCTGGCGGCGGACGGCGCCCGCTGGTCGGAGTGGGCCGGCCTGTTCGCGCCCCGGTCGTGGTGGGAGCGGCAGGGCGACCCGCCGCCCGGGGGGATCGGCGCGGTCCGGCGCCTCGGCCTGTGGCCGGTCGTGGTCCGCGAGGAGACGATCGCCTACGAGCAGGACCGGTTGCACGGCTACGCCATGCGCACGCCCATGCCGGTCCGCGACTACCGGGCGGAGGTACGGTTCGAGCCCCGCGACGGCGGCGGTACTGACGTCGTCTGGCAGGGGACGTTCACCGAGCTGATCCCCGGCACCGGCCCACTGGCCGAGCGGGTGATGCTGGCGATCGTCCGCTCCCTCACCCGCCGGCTCGTACGAGCGGCCGAACGCCAGGACGCGCTCAGGACACCGGACTCCTGACCTCGGGGACACGGTCGAGCTCGATGCCGAAGTGGGTGCGGTAGGCGGCGAGCACCTCGGCGTCGTCGCCGAGCTCCCGTTTCGTGCGCTCCTCGCCGACCGTACGGGTGAGGGTGCGGCCGCTGAGCGTGATCCGGCCCGTCTCGGTGAGCATCGAGCACACGAGGGACCGGGTGAAGTGCGACTCCGGTGACGTCCGGTGCCACCAGCAGCCCGCGACGAAGTCCCGGAGCGTGCGCGCCCGCGTCTCCAGGCGGTACACCGGCCTGCCGTTCTGCAGCACGTCGAGGTCGCCGTCGGGGGTGTCGACGATCCGGAAGACGCCTGCCGGATCGGCCTGGTCGCCGCGCTCGTCGATCCGCAGGGGATGGTGGGAGTGGCTGCCGAACCCGACGTCGGCCAGCCAGGGCCCGACCCGCAACGCCATGTGGTCGTACGGGATGCCGAGGCCGTCATCGCCGAACACCCGCGCGGCCAGCAGGGTGACGTCGTAGCCGAGCCCCGACAGCAGCGCCCCGAAGGCCCCGTTGAGTTCGTAGCAGAACCCGCCCCGGTTCCGGTCGACCACCTTGGCGACCAGGGCCTCCTCGTCGAGGACGATGTCCTCGCCCAGGTGGATGGCGAGGTTCTCGAACGGCACGGTGCGCAGGTGGCGCAGATGCAGATCGCGCAGTGCCGCGGCGTCGGGCCGCGCGGGCCGCTCCGCGCCGATTCGCGCCAGGTAGGCCTTAACCCGGGTTTCGTCCATGCCCTCATTCATCCACGCCGAGACGGCACCCCGCCATCGGCCGTGGGTCGTAGGGCTTTCAGCGGAACAGCGCGCTCTTCGGACCCATGATCATCCGGTCGTTGGGGACGAGGGTGCGCATGACGGCGCGCAGCTGCGGCTCCTTGATCGAGATGCATCCCGCGGTCGGCGTGACACCGCCGACGTGGAAGAAGATCGCGGAGCCGTACCCCGACTTGGGGTTCGGCCGGTTGTAGTTGATCACGACCGCCTGGTGGTACGGCCCGCGACGCGCGGTGGCCGACAGGTCCTCGTCCGTCGAGCGGCACGGGGACGCCGAGTAATAGTCGTTGTAGTGGCTCTTGCCCGGCGTCGATCCCCAGCAGTCGCCGCTGCCGCGCAGCGTGCGGTACTTCAGCTTGGTGCCGGGGTTGCCGAGGCCGAACGCCTCGGTGAGCGTGAAGGAGCCGGTCGGCGACTTGCCGTCGCCCTCCCGCTTGGCGCCCGGCCGGGCGAAGGCCTTCGTCCCCGCGCGCCCCGTGGTGGCGCTGACCTTCTTCCAGGACTTCCCCTGCTTGACGCACTCGGTGACCACGACGTGGTTCGAGGAGTACGCGGAGGAGATCGCGAACACCACGTGCTTGGCCGACCCGGTGGGGTACTTCAGCCTGCCGTGGTTCGCGGCCGAGCACGGGTTGAAGGTGGCGGCCTGGGCGGCGACGGGCGCGAGCGCGGTGAGCGTGACCCCGCCCGCGAGGGCGATCGACGCGAGAACGACGGTTCGTTGCTTTTTCACAAGAAATCAGCCTAGTTGCCGACGGCAAGCGTCTCTGGTCAGCTTAAGGACCCGTAGTCACATTGGAGTGTTGTGACTGGGGGATCTGCCCACCTGGGTGGGGTGGCGTGGGCGTGCAAGTGGAAGCCTGCGCCCAGTGCCGCTCCTTTGGGCCGGTGCCGTGGCTGGTTCCGGCTGTTGGGGGTGGTTGAGCTGATCGTGTGCACGCCCACATCCGCGCCGCGCGCGGCACCTCCTCCAGTTCGAATACATCGACCGGAAACCGCCCATGCCTGGCAACGAACGCGGTGACCTGTCGGGTGCGTGCCCTGATCACGCCGCTAGGCCGGGACCGGCCGTCGGGGATCGCCTCGCGGACGGCGTCCCATTCGGCCGGCGTGCGCTTGTCCGAATCGGCAGGCCAGGTGTTGAGGATCCCGGCCACCATCTGGGCGCGGTGCTGCGCACCACGCAGGGTCCGCCCGGCTTGTTCTTGAGCCATCCGCACGATCCGGTCATTGACCCGCACCCCGTCGAGGACCCTCACGCCCCAGCCCAACCGGCGCAACGCCATCCACCCATTCGACGGCAAGACACGGCCCGCGCCATCCGCCCCGCCGGCCAGCACGGACACGTCACCAGCGTTCCAATGCTCGGCCAGCAGGTCGGTGGTCATCCCAGCGACCAGGTCCGCGGCCCAGCCCACCCGCTCGGCCACCACCCGAGCCGTCAGGGCCTCACCGGTCCGCTCATCCACGCCGCCACGCAGCAGCGCGTGGGCGGTCGCGGTCTGGGCCACCTGACCTGCGGCCAGCGCAAGCTTGCCGCTCATGCGACACGACCGGATGACACGCGACCAAACATGTACGCACAGTAGCGATCCGTATCCGCAATCCGCTTGGTGATTCGAAAATTCGAGCGAGGTCAGCCCATCAGGGCGTCGACCGCCCATCGGCGACGCGCCATCGCGTGCACCCCGCCTTCGCCATCTCTAGCGACCGCTACTCAACATCGCGAATCCCTAAGAAACCTTGTGAGCCTACGGATCAGCGGGCGGGCGATCTAGGGTGTGGTCATGACGAATCTTCCGGAGCGGCGCGAGATGCGCATCTCCGACGCCGAGCGCGACCAGGTCGCCGCGATCCTGCGTGAGGCGGCGGGAGAGGGCCGGCTGGACTTCGAGGAGCTCGACGAACGTCTCACGGCAGTCTACGCGGCGAAGACGTACGGCGAGCTCGAGCCCATCACCCGTGACCTGCCGGAACCCACGACCCGGCCGGCCGTCGCCCAGGGCGACCGGTTCGGAGGCACGCCCGGATCGCGGACGTTCCTCGGGATCATGAGCGGCTTCCAGCGCAAGGGCGCTTGGGTCGTTCCCGAAGAGCTCACCGCCGTGGCGTTCTGGGGCGGCGGGCAGCTGGACCTGCGCGAGGCGCGGTTCGAGTCCCGGCAGGTGACGATCCGGGCGTTCGCCGTGATGGGCGGCATGGAGATCATCGTCCCGGAGGACGCCGAGGTCCACGTGAACGGCATCGGCATCATGGGCGGCTTCGACCACCGTGCGAGCGGCGTGGGCGCCGCGGGGGCACCGAAGATCATCATCACCGGGTTCGCGTTCTGGGGCGGGGTCGGCGTGACGCGCAAGGCGACCGATGCCGAGCGGCGGCGCCGCAAGCTGGAGGAACGCGACGCCGAACGGCGTTCCATCGAGGACTGAGCCCGGCGCGCCCGGCTCCGGCCGGCCGGCCCCCGGGCGGCCCGGCGGAGCCGGGCCGCCCGGCAGGTCCCGTACGCGGTGCTCGGTGAAGGCCCGCTTTCGCGGCGGCCTTCACCGAGCACCGATGACTCACTCCTGCGGACGCGCGTGCCTCGGTAGCAGGAACACCGCGAGGAAGGTCAGGCCGAGCAGGCCGGCCTCCACCCACAGCGTCAGCTTCATCGCCTCGGTGAACCCCTTCCGCAGCGCCGTCCGCCCGATCTCGGCGGACGCCCCCTGCGCCGGTACGCCGGCCGCGCGCACCTGCCCCTCGGCACGGAGGCAGGACGCCGGGACGGACTCCGCGTCCTTGGCCACCGCCCGGTCGTGTCCGCAGTCGCGCAGCGCGGTGACGAGCCGGTCCCGCTGCGGGCCGGAGACCCCGGCCGCGGCGAACGCCTTCGGCGCCACCGTGTCCGTCGCGGCGGCGACCTGGCCGCCGAGAATGCCGAAGAAGATGGTGCCGAGCACGGCGACGCCGAGCGAGCTGCCGAGCTGCTGGATGGAGGTGAGCGCGCCGGACGCCGAGCCGGTCTCGTGCTGCTCGACCCCGGCGAGGACGATCTCGAAGAACGGCCCCATCAGCAGGCCCATGCCGGTGCCGGTCACGATGAGAGCGGGGATGAGCTCCCAGGGGCTGACATCGGCGCCCGCCAGGCGCAGGGTCAGGATGATGCCCACGACACCGAGCGCCATCACGAGCGCGCCGACGTGGATGACCAGACGACCGAACCGCTGCACAGCCTGGACGACGCCGAACCCGATGACGACGCCGACCGACCACGGCACGGTGGCCAGGCCCGCCCGCAGCGGCGAGTAGCCGAGACCGATCTGCAGGAAGAGGCTGAAGACAAGAGAGAACCCGGCTATCCCGGAGAAGAACACGATCCCGACGATCAGCCCGCCCGTGAAGCCGCGCTTGCGGAACAGGCTCGGCACGATGAGCGGATCGCCGCCCGCGCGCTGCCTGCGGCCTTCGTACCACCCGAAGAGGCCGAAGACGGCGACCCCGGCCGCGAGCATGAGGAACGTCCACGCCGGCCAGCCGAGCTCGCGGCCCTGCAGCAGCGGATAGACGAGGAGCACGGACGCCGCTCCGGCGAACACCACGCCGACGAGGTCCAGCCTGGGCGGTTGCGCCGACCGGGACTCGGGCAGGAACCGCAGCCCGCCGACGAAGGCCAGGAGCCCGAGCGGCAGATTGATGAGGAAGATCATCCGCCAGCCGGTGCCGAAGAAGTCGGCGTCGATCAGCCAGCCGGCGAGGATCGGCCCGCCGACCGATGACAGGCCCATGACCGGGCCGAACATGCTGAACGCCTTGGACATCTCCTCCTCGGCGAACATCTCCTTGATCATGCCGAGGCCCTGCGGGAGCATGATCGCCCCGAACAGCCCCTGCAGCCCGCGGAAGGCGACCAGCGTCTCCGGCGACTGCGCCAGCGCGCACAGCAGCGAGCCGGCCGTGAAGCCGAGCGCACCGATCAGGAACATCCGTTTGCGCCCGACGACGTCGCCCAGCCGCCCGCCGGTGAGCAGGCCGATCGCCATGGCGAGGGTGTAGGCGGCGCCGAGCCACTGCACCGTGCTGACGCCGCCTCCGATGTCAGCCCGGATCGACGGCGCCGCGATGCTCGTGATCATGGCGTCGAGCATGTCCATGACCTCGGCTGCCAGCAGGACGAAGAGCGCTGCCCAGCGCCATCGGTACGCCGTCGTGCCGGCGGTCCCGGCCTGGGACTCGTCGATCGTGGTCATGCCTCCTCCATCTCCATTTCAAGTTCTACTCGTTTTCCGAGAAGATATATCGCGTCTCGATCGAGATCAAGACATATCGCGTTTTCCGGTTCAGGATCCGGTCGGGGTGCGTGGTGGGAGCGGCTCAGGCTTCGAGTTCGGCCAGGTGAGCGGCTGCGGCGTCGATGGCGTCCTCGGCGAACACCGCGATCCCATGGCGTTCGAGCAGGGCGGTCGTCACGCCTTCCCCCGGAACGGCGGCGCCGCTGAAGGTGCCGTCGTAGATCCGCCCGACGCCGCAGGACGGGCTGCTCTCCTTGAGGATCGCCATGCGCACGCCATTCGCGCGCGCCTGCTCGAGGGCCTGCCGCGCGCCCTCGAGGAAGTAGGTCGTGACGTCCTCGCCGCCGCGGGTCACCACCCGGGCCCGCCCGTCCAGGACGTCGCCGCCGAGGCCGCCGCGGATCTCCGCGGGCGGACGCGGCACCGGCAGCCCGCCGTGCACCTCGGGGCAGACCGGCACGAGACGCCCCTCAGCGCGCCACCGCTCGAACATGCGGTGGTTACTGCGCTTGCCGGTGCCGTCGTACCGCACCGGCCGACCCAGGAGACAGGCACTGACGAGGATGCGTTCCATCACGTTAAGCGTAGGTCAACCCAGGAATACACGGATGTGACCACGGTCTCATACCTCGTCGTCACCTGGTTCTGCCAAGCTTGCGATCATGAGTTCGATGCAGGCGGATCTCCGGCGGGGACTCTCCTTCGTCCGCAGGGTCGGCAGGGTCGATGAGGCCGTCGTCGAGCCTCCTCTCCCGCCCTCGCGGGTCGTCCAGCTGCCCCGGCGCGGCGAGGTCACCGTACGGGTCGTCGAGGGCCCGGCGCCCGTCCTCCTCCTGCACGGCTGGGCGCTGACGGCCGACGTCAACTTCTGCCATCTCATGCCGCACCTGTCCCAGGGCATGGTGGCGATGGACCACCACGGGCACGGGCGAGGGCCGAGCCGACCGGGGAAGTTCCGCGTCGACGCGGCGGCGGACGACCATGCCGCTCTGCTGGACGCGCTGGGGATCGAGGAGGTCGTCGTGTGCGGCTTCTCCCTCGGCGGCCCGGTGGGACTCGAACTCGCGCGGCGCCACCCGGACCGCGTCGCCGGTCTCGTGCTGCAGTCCACGGCCCTGCGCTTCGACAGCCCCACCGACCGGGTGACCCGGCCCCTGCTGAAGGCCGCCCGGCCGCTGACGCGTTTCGACATCGGCCGTTCCGCCCCACTGCGCTACTTCAGCGACACGCGCAAGCGCAGCGCGGAGACCGAGCGACTGTGGCCCTGGCTGCGCCGGGAGCTCGTACGGGCGCATCCGCGCGCGATCGTGGACACCATGCTGGCCGAGTACGAGTTCGACTTCCGCCCGCTCGCTCCCCTGGTCGCCGGCCTGCCCACCGCCGTCGTGGTGACGACCCAGGACCGCGCGGTGCCGCCCGCCGACCAGCGTGAGATGGCACGGCTGCTGGACGCCGAGGTACTCGAGATCGACGACGACCACGACGTGTTCCTCGCCGACCCCGAGACGTACGTCGCCACGACCCTGGAGGCCATCGGGCGCGTCACCACCTGACCGCCGACGGAACGCCCCCGCGCGGAGCCGTCCGCCGAGCACCCTCCGGAGCGCCAGTTCGCCTGACGGCCGACCGTACGCCCCGAGCGCGCCTGGCCGCAGGCCGTACGCCCCCCAGCGGTGCCGCTCGCCGTACGCCCGCCGGGGCGTCCCCACCTGAGCGCGACCGCACGCCCCCGCAGGTCACCGCCGCAGCGCGCGCCGGGGCGGGGCAGTGGTCACCAGCGGGCCGTGGTGTTCGTCAGGTACTCGGAGGTGAAAGCGGTACGGTCGCCGGCGCGCGTGCCCGGAACCGGGAACAGCCGCGCGGACAGCGGCTTGCCGAGGCGTACGGCCAGCGCGGTGACGTCCAGGAGCAGCCGGGCGAGGGCGTCGGGCGAGGAGTCGCCCGGCAGCGGCACGGTGTCCAGGCCGGTGCCGCAGACCGAGGAGTACGCCAGCAGGTCGTGCAGGCCGATCCGGCCCTCCTCCCAGCGCCGGGCGAGGACGACGTCCTCCATCACGGGCAGCATCAACCCGTTGTAGCCGCAGGTCGGCAGGCCGGTGCTGCGCAGCCCGGCGGTCAGCGCGGCGGCGACGGCGAGCGTGCCCGGCGCGCCGAACTCCCCGGTGATCTCCTCGAACGCCGCGCCGATGCTGTCCGCGCCGTTCGGGGCCGGGGACAGGTCGATGCCGCCGAACCGTACCCCCAGCTCGGCCGCCACCCGCTCGGCGAGGCGGACGACAGGAGCGGCCTCCTCGGTGAGGGCCGCGGCGAGGCGTTCGGTCAGGCCGTCCAGGCCGCCCTTGGCGGCGCCGACCGCGATGCTCGCACCCTGCAGGCCGACCGTAAGGTTCGCCGCTCCCTCGTGGTAGGCGGCGGGGAAGAACGGGCCGCCCGGCGGGACGCACGCCAGCGCCGCGAACCGGAAGTTGCCGAAGCCCTCCTCCGTCTCGTTCGCCAGCCGCAGCATCGCCTCCGCCGCGGGCCGGGCCGCCGAGGTGTTGCCGTCGAGGCGGACGGTGAGGTTCAGGGCGTCGTTCCCGATGAGCAGGTCCGGGATCGTCTCGACGCCCGACGTCGCGGGGCCGAGCGAGCAGTACGTCAGGCCGGCGTCGTCGAGCGCGGCCTGCAGGTCACGCGCGTACGCGACGGTCGGCGTCATGTCGTCGAACACCGGACGGGTCGACAGCCGGAGGGTCTGCACCTCGTGACCCGCCTGGCGGAAGACGGCCTCCGCGCGGCGCAGCGCGTCCGCGCCCTTCGTGACGACGTCCGCGGCCAGCGGGTGCGGCTCGGGCACCCCGAGCGTGAGCGTACGGATCGGGACCATGCTCAAATGATGTCAAAGAACCCGTCGGCCACGAGATCGGGCAGCACCGCGAAGGCACGGTCCCGTACGGCTCCGGTTTCGGTCTCGGTGAGCTGGGCGATCGCGTCGAGCAGCGGGCCGAGGGGCAGGTCGCCGTCACAGGCCCCGGCCAGCGCGGCCTCGACCGTGCCGACCTGCGCGACGCGGCGCAACCCGCGGGTCTGCCGGAGCAGGATCCGCTCGGGGTCCTCCACTCCGGGCGGGCCGATCTGCTCCTGCACGATGCCCGGCACGGTGCGCAGCGTGGTCGCCGGGGTGAGCCGCGGCCGGGCGCGTACGACGTCGCGGACGTAGGCGCCGACCGGCTGGTCGACGGCGTGCCGCAGCTCCTCGACCCGGACGTCCTCGCCGCCGGAGTTGTGCAGGGTGATCCAGCCGAAGCCGATGCCGGTGACCTTGTTCGCCTCAAAGTAGTCGAGCCAGGCGTCGTAGTGCCGCCGATACTCCGCCGAACCGGCGTCCCGGGAGTCGCGCAGCCACAGCTCGGCGTACTCCGCGGGGTCCTGGACGTCGCGTTCGACGACCCAGCAGTCGACGCCCTCGATCCAGTCGGCGACGCGTTCGCGCCAGTCCTCGCCCTCGACGTGCAGCCAGTTGGCGAGCAGGTGGCACCAGCCGTCCGGCGCGAGGTGGGCCGGTGCCCGCCGGACCAGCCGCCGGCAGAGCTCGTCGCCCGGCAGCCCGGACTCCCGGTATTCGAACCGGAGATCCGGTGAGATCACGAACGGCGGGTTGGACACGATGAGATCGAACGTCCGGCCCTCGACGGGCTCGAACAGCGAGCCCTCCAGCAGCTCGGCCTCGATCCCGGACAGCGCGAAGCTCAGCCGGGCGAGGTCGAGGGCGCGCGGGCTGACGTCGGTGGCGGTGATGCTCCCGGCCCGGTCCGCGAGATGGACGGCCTGCACTCCGGATCCCGTCCCCAGGTCCAGGACGTCGCCCACCGGACCACCGAGGACCAGCTGCGCCAGGTTGCCCGACGCCCCGCCCTGGCCGACGACGTGGTCGGGACGGACCCGGTCGCCGCCCGGCCGCGCCGTCAGGTCGGAGACGACGTGCCCCCGGGCGGACGGCGGGTCACCGGGCACCCCGGACGCGGACTCCACCGGTTCGACGTGCAGGAGCGCACGGACCTCTCCGCCCGACCGCTCGACCAGGCCGAGGGCGGCCAGGTCCTCGAACGGCAGGGCCGACTCCGGAACCGGCACCTGGAGCCAGAACAACCGGACGAGCGTCTCCAGGGTCGTGCCGCCCCGGGTGGCCCGCAGGGCCGGGACGATCTCGTCGCGGGCCAGCGCCGCCCCGGTGACCGGGCCGAGCAGGTGCCGGACCCCGGCGACGGTGTAGTCGGCGTGCTCGAACAACCCGCGCACGCGCTCGGCGGCGCCCTGGTCGACGGACATCCTCAGCCCAGGTACTTCACGAAGCCGTTGGCGAGGGCCTCGGCCATCTGCTGGCGGCCCTGCGGGCTCTTCATCTTCGCCGCGTCACCGGGGTTGCGCATGTTGCCGCACTCGATGAACACCGCCGGCCGCGTCGAGACGTTCAGCCCGCCGAGGTCGCTGCGGACGTCGATGCCGTTCTTGCCGAGGTAGGTGGAGAACGGGATGCCGGTGCCCTGGTGGAAGGCGTCGCGCATGTCCCCGCCGAGCTGCTTGGACGGCGCGATGATGGACTCGTTGTGGCCCTTGATCACCGCTGGCTCGATGATGTGGAAACCGTGGCCCTTCGCGGGCGCGCCGTCGCCGTGGATGGCCAGGACCGCGTCGGCGTGGGCGCGGTTGCCGATCCGAGCGCGCTCGTCGACGCACGGCCCGACACCGGTGTCGTTGGAGCGGGTCATCACGACCTTGGCGCCCTTCGCCCGCAGGATCTTGGCGAGACGGTTGGCGACGTCCCAGGTGAATTCGTGCTCGCTGTAGTTGTCGTCGGTCGAGGTGCCGGTCGTGTTGCAGGCCTTCCACCCGTTGTAGACGTTGACCTTCTTGTTGATGATCTCCGGGTGCTTCGCGTTACCGCCGTTGTGGCCGGGGTCGACCACGATGACCTTCCCGGCGAGGGAGCCCTTGGACGCCTTGCTCGGGGACCCGCCGCCCGGCGACGGCTCTCCGGGCGCGATGCCGGGCTGGGAGGAGGACGCCTTGGCCGACGGCGGAGCCGCCGAGGCCGAGGACGAACTCCCGGTCCCACAGGCGGCCAGCGCACCCGCGAGCACCGTCATGACCAGGGCGCTCAGCGCCCTGCCGGAGCGAACCGTGGAATAACACATCACGCCCAGTGTGCCAAACGCCGGGTAATGCCGTGGCCTTCCCCCGGAATCGCTGAGTGGCCGCCGCCGCTCCCTCCGCGCTGAGTCACGCGACGGCGGCCACGATCGGGCGGGTCAGCGGACGACGCTCTCCTTGCCGAGCAGGGCCGCGAGGGCCCGCGCCTCGTCCGCGTCCAGGCCGAGCACCACACGGGGCCGTCCCCACGGGTGGTCGATCGAATGGGCCACGTACCCGGCGACGGACTCGGTGACCTCCTCGATCAGCCCGCGGGCGTGCCGCCACTGCGACCACGCGCGTTCCAGCTCACTCGCCGCGCGCTGCGCGGATGACACCAACTCCGGATCACGCACTTGTCGGCTCCCAGGATTCGGCGAATTGCCCCGCCCGCCGCCCGGCGGTCTCCGCCTCGGCACCCCGGCCCTCCCCCCGGTAGGGCCGGCGACACTCCCGATGGCGACCCGCCGGGCGGCCGGTCACGCACCCATTAAGGCGGCCGCGTCCCTCCGCGGTACGGGGGTTCGGCGAGCCTTGGCGACGCCCTTACCCACCGGAGACCCCGGCGGGACCCGGCGAGCCCTCCAGGTAGATCAGCGATGCCATACGTAGATCTCGCGACGCCGCGACGCGCAGGCCAGGGCGCATCCAAGGGCCCGTCTCAACGCCCCCGTCCGTAGCGAGCGGTGTCCAGGTGGTGTCAGGTCCTCAGCGGGGGGCGGGGCCGGTGGTCGAGCGGATGACCAGGTGGGGTGTGACGAGGGTCTGCCGGGGGTGCCGGAACGGGTCCTCGATGCGGGCGCAGAGGCGTTCGGCCGCGACCCGGCCCATGTCCCGGCGCGGCTGGTCGACGCTCGTCAGGGCGATGTGGCGGATGGCGGCCAGATGGGTGTTGTCGTATCCGACGATGGAGATGTCGGCGGGGACGCGCAGTCCGCGTTCGTCGGCGGCGGACAGCACTCCGGTGGCGACGAGGTCGTTCGGTGCGAAGATCGCCGTGGGGGGCTCGTCCCGGGCGAGCAGCTTCCGGGCGGCGCGGTAGCCGCCCTCTTCGGTGAAGTCGCCGGGCTCCACGACGATCCGGTCGGCCAGGCCGTGCCGGCGCATCGCCGATTCGTACCCTGCTCGTCGGTAGTGCGCGGTGGTCGAGGGGGCGCCCTCGATGTGGGCGATGCGGCGGTGGCCCAGTTCGACGAGGTGGTCGACCGCGAGCCGGGCGCCGAGCTCGTCGTCGTCGACGACGATGTCGACACCCTCGATGTCGCGCTCGCCCACGACGACGACGGGGACGTTCTTCGCCGTCTCGGTCAGGCTGTCCGGCACGACGCTGAGGAGGACGAGCCCGTCCACGCGCATCTCCAGGAACGCCTCGACGGCCTCCGCCTCGAACTGCGGGTCCCACCGGCCGCTGCCGACCAGCATGCGCAGTCCCGCGCCGTGCAGGCTCTCCTGCAGCCCGTCGAGGAACTCGGCGAAGAACGGGTTGTGCAGGTCGGCGACCAGCGCACCGATCAGTCGGGTGCGTCCCTCGACCAGGCTGCGGGCGACCGCGTTAGGGCGGTACCCGAGCTCCCGGGCCGCCTTCAGCACGGCCTGCCGTCGGGCCTCGCTGACGTGCGGCGACCCGCGCATGACGAGAGAGACCAGCGATTTCGATACGCCGGCGCGCTCGGCCACGTTACGGATCGTCGGCTTCGCCGCCGGCACCTTGGGCACGGCCGCCTCCTGGCGTGGGTCCTCGGGCATGGGGGTTCTCCTGTCCCAGCGACCGCCTGAATCAGGGACAGATACCGGCGGACCGCCGCAAGGGAGGAGATGCCATGATGCCCTTACATCGCCTCCGACGCCCGTGACCCTGAGTAAGGGGCATACCCGAGAGGGATTTCGGGCCGGGTCACTACGTCGCGCCCGTGCGTTGACCAGCTCGAGAGGGAACCATCGCACGGAAAGCTCGCTCCGATACGCTTCCAATGTGGCTGATCGCGCAACCGCTCCGGAAGGCCAGGCGGGACCGCCCAGGCGTTCTTCCGGCGCACGGCCGGGAAGGCGGCGCCTCAGCGTTGATGAGCGCCGCGAGGAGCTGATCTCGGCCGCCCTCGAGCTGTTCAGCGACAGGCCGCCCGAGGAGATCTCGATCGACGACGTCGCGGACGCCGCCGGAGCCTCCCGCGCGCTGGTCTACCACTACTTCGGCGGCAAGCAGGAGCTCTACCTCGCCGCCCTGCACACCGCCGCCCGGCAGCTGAACGACCTGCTCGAGCCGCCGACGGAGGGCCGGGGCCTGGAGCTGCTGGCGGTGTCGCTGCACCGCTACTTCGACTTCGTCGAGCACTACGCCGCGGCGTTCGTCGCGCTGTTGCGCGGCGGTCCGGCGTACCGGACCGGCGAGATCGGTGAGGTCATCGAGGGCATCCGCAGCCTCGTGATGAGCCGGATCATCGCCGCCATCGGCGTGGAGGAGCCGGGCCCCATCCTGCGCATCACGCTGCGCTCGTGGATGGCCTCCGTGGAGACGGCCGGCCTCGACTGGCTCGAACACCGCGACATACCCCGCGAGGAGCTCGAACGGCTGCTCGTCGATCATCACGTCGTGCTGCTGGACGTGGCCGCCCGGCACGACCCCGAGGTGGCCGCGTTGTTCGAACGCCTGTCCCGGGAATCCCGGACCGGCTGACGGGCACCGTGTCCTGACGGGCGCCGCGTCCGCGGCACGGCCACCCGGTGACACTCATGAGTGTGGATGCCCCGCCCGGTCTCGGGCGAGGCATCCATCACCTGGAGTCCGTGCAACCCCCCGGCACGGTCCCGAAGGAACGGGACCGGCTCGAACCTCACGGAATCTCCCCGACCTTTCGCGAGCGGCGGTGACCCGCCAGCTCACGGCTCATGCGACACGCCCGGCGCCTGCCGGCCATGCGCCCCCCAGTCGAACCGTCGCCGACGGGTCCGTGCGGCTCGCCGACGACTGATCGGGGTCTCTTCCGACTACTCCGACCGCTGCTGCGGGATCCCCCCCAGCAGAGCGCGGACCTCGGCCTCGCGGTAGCGCCGATGTCCTCCCAGCGTCCGGATTGACGTCAACTTCCCGGCCTTCGCCCAACGGGTGACGGTCTTGGGGTCGACGCGGAACATCGTCGCCACCTCTGCCGGCGTCAGCAGGGGCTCGGCCTCTGGCGTACGAGCTGACATTTGTGCGGCCTCTCCTCCGTGGACCGATGACAGCGATCCAGCGTTTGAACCTCGCGCGTGCCACTGATGTCTCTTATGGTCTGGATGGACCACTTTGACATCACAAGACGTAACCATGCCACCACTGAGCGCAACAGGCAAGTCCCTGATAGCAACTCTGTGATTTTTGGTGGTCGAGTCACGCTGCGTGATTCTAGCGACACGTATAGTCGCATCGCGCGGTGATTCGGCTAATTTTGCTCACTTCACACGATGGAACGGCTTGCCGCCGACGTGTGACCTGGTCTCGGAGGCACGGAATCCTGCTCAGTTGGCGGATTCGAGAGCTCGTACAACCCGCCACCGAGCGGTCACGCGCTTGTGCATCGCGACCGCGACCTCGGTCTGCCCGGTCTCCAGCCCCATCAGGGCCGCGGCGATCTCCGCCACCGACTCGTCGGCCCGCAACGCCGCGTCGTCGAGCAGATGCACCAACCCGCCGTAATCGAGTTCCACAAGAGAGTGGGGATGAAACTCTTCGAGCCAGCGGCCCACCGACTCGACGTCGCCGAGCTCGAACCCCTCGCCCACCTGGCGCCGCAAGACGCCCCGGGCGCGCGCGACACGCCGCCGCGCCTGGGCCATCGGCGTGACGTAGATCAGCGTACGGGTCGGTGTGGCGGTCGTCGGGCCGCCGGATCCGGCCTCCGCCTGCCCGCCGAGCACGAGCCACCGCTCCTTGGCCACGAACGGCAGGAACCAGGCCATCGGGACCTGCCAGGTGCTCGACAGGATGTGCGGGGTCAGCGACCCCGACTCGCGTTTCCAGCCCTCGAACGCCGTCTCCGCCTGCTCGGCCACACGGGGCGGCACGAACGCGCCCGTCAGCCGCTCGGGCATCTCCGCCCGGAACCGGTCGAACGCCAGCCACGACCGCAGACGCGTCTCCCACGGACAGACATACGTCACGCCCTCGACACGCCGGACGTACGCGTCGCCGCTCTCGCGCGTCGGCGCGACGATGGGCGGAACCGCGATCATCCGCCACAGCGCGCGAGTATGCTCGACGCCCAGCGCCCCGACCCGCCGCGGTCTACCCTCCGACTCGGCGTACGCCGACCACCGGGCGCGCTCCGGCTCGGGATAGGCGGCCAGCGGTTCGTACACCCGGAGGTAGGCGGCGTAAGGCAACACGATCGCATCGTGACACGACACGGCGCAGAACGCTCGTCGTCAGGGCCGCCGAGATCCTCCTGAGACCTCACGTGCCCACCAGCGCGCGCTTACCCACCGGCCTCGCCTCCTCACTCACTTCGCGGGCGGCATCGTCCCTCAGCCGCCCACTCCGCTCGCTCGTCGGCTCGCTCGGTGTTCCGTCGTGCCGCTGCCTGCACTCCGGCCCCGGTACGCCTACCCTGAACCTGTCGGACTCATGCCCCGGCGCCGGTCACGGCCGTGCGATCCACGGTTTTCGCCGCCGGCGCCGGGTATTCCGCTCGTGCCTCACCCCGGCCACGGGCAGCGTGTGCTCAGAGAGGAGCCACCACAGTGACGAAGGTCTTCGGCACACCCCACGAACAGGTCGTCTTCTGTCACGACGAGACCAGCGGCCTCAAGGCGATCATCGCCATCTACTCGACGGCCCTGGGCCCTGCGCTCGGCGGCACCCGCTTCTACCCCTACGGCTCCGAGGATGAGGCCCTGGCCGACGTCCTCAACCTGTCCAAGGGCATGGCCTACAAGAACGCCCTGGCCGACCTGGACCTCGGAGGCGGCAAAGCGGTCATCATCGGCGATCCCGCCACGGACAAGTCCGAAGCGCTGCTCCGGGCGTACGGGCGGTTCGTGCAGTCGCTGAACGGCCGCTACTTCACGGCCTGTGACGTGGGCACCTTCTCCGAGGACATGGACGTCATCGCGCGCGAGTGCGACTACGTGACGGGCCGTACGGTAGCGCACGGCGGCGCCGGGGACTCCTCGATCCTCACCGCGTACGGGGTCTTCCAGGGCATGCGGGCGGCGGCCGAGCGCGTGTGGGGCTCGCCCACGCTGCGCGGCCGGCGCGTCGGCGTCGAGGGCGTCGGCAAGGTCGGCCACCGGCTCGTCGAGCACCTGCGCGAGGACGGCGCGGACGTGGTGATCACCGACGTGAGTGCGGCCGCCGTGGCGCGCGTACGGGCGCGGCACCCGGAGGTCGACGTGGTCGACGGCCACGAGGGCCTCACGGGCTCCGACATCGACGTCTACTCCCCGTGCGCGCTCGGCGCGGCCCTCGACGACGAGACGGTCGCCACGCTGCGCGCCAAGATCGTATGCGGCGGGGCCAACAACCAGCTCGCCCACCCGGGCATCGAGAAGCAGCTCGACGACCGGGGCGTCCTCTACGCGCCCGACTACGTCGTGAACTCCGGCGGCGTGATCCAGGTCGCCGACGAGATCGAGGGCTTCGACTTCGACCGGGCGAAGCAGAAGGCGAGCGGGATCTTCGAGACGACCCGGCGGATCTTCGCGATCGCCGCCGACGAGGGCGTGCCGCCCGCGGTTGCGGCGGATCGGCTCGCCGAGCGACGGATGTCCGAAATCGGCCGTCTGCGGACGATCCTGCTCCCCCGATGATCGCCACACGCTGGGGATCTACCTCTGCCGGAGGCCGCTGGAGCGTCGACCGGAATGGTCGGCTAAGCTCTAGACCAGCCGCCGCCGTGTAGACGACGTACCGAGCTGGGCGCAAAACGGGTACGGTTGTATCCGTAGCCGATGCGCGGGGTGACGTCGCGCTCGGTTGCGGGTGCGTAAGCGAGCGTAAGTGGGGCCGATACGACGGGTCCCCGACCATCGAGGGGGTCGAGCCAATGGGGCGCGGCCGAGCCAAGGCCAAGCAGGTCAAGGTTGCTCGCCGGCTGAAGTACAACAGCGGCGGAACGGACCTGGATCGCCTGCGCGGTGAGCTGGGCGTCAACCAGAACTCGCAGGATGACCATGACCCCTACGACGACGATTCGTCGTACGAAGACCTCGCGTCGCGCTATGCGGACTACGCCGAGGACTACGACGAGAAGGACGGCACGGGTAAGAGCTGAGTGCCGTCTCAGCGTCTGACCACACCCGGTCGCCCGGCCGACCGAGGCCTGAGGGGTATGCCGGGAGGTACGACCGAAAAGCGTCCCCGCCAGTACGGCGGGGACGCTTTTCGCGCGTGCCCGCCGACTCCGGCGTAGTGGCGTAGGGCGCGGGTTCTCCTCGCGCGCCGTCCTGCGGCGATTCCGCATGTCCTGAATCTGGGACGGCATACGACGCCGCGCCGAGGCATTGGATGCGCGCCGTGACCAGTTCGCTACGCGGCCAAGTTTGCGGGCCGCCGTTTGTAGGGCTCGCCACTGGCACGGTCCACAAAAATGTGCCGAATGGCGAAAAAACTCACGCTTGGTAACTTCTCTCCGTTTTGAGCGTTTTTTCAGGAGTTTTCAAGCTGACAATGACCTTGACTTCCGGCCAACTGCGGACGTGATCTTTGTCGGCTCCTGAGTGACGATCGGCGGGTACGAGACCCGCGATCTGGGTCGAGTCCCACCCCGCCAGGAGAGACGTACATGCCCCAACCCCCCAGCCGGCGGCGGTCTCGCCGCCTGCCCCACCCGCCCGCGGTACCGTCCGCAGGCGCGTCCCCGGGTCGCTCACCCTCCTCACTCGCTTCGCGGGCGGCATCGTCCCTCAGCCGCCCACTCCACTCGCTGCGTCGGGTTCGCTCGGTGTCGTCAGGTCGCTCACCCTCCTCACTCGCTTCGCGGGCGGCATCGTCCCTCAGCCGCCCACTCCACTCGCTGCGTCGGGTTCGCTCCCGGCGCGCGGGCGCCCTGATCGTGGCGCTCATGGTGGCCGTTCTGACGGCCGTCACGGTCCCGGCGGCGTCCGCCTCCGGCATCCCGGCCAAGCGACCCGCACCGCACACGAAGGCGACGAGCCCGACGTCCCCGGGACTGCACCCGACGAGCCGGGTCTGCGCCAAGCCTTCCCGGGCGGACGAGATGGCGTGCCTGTCGTTCGTCCGCGACGACGTGGTCGGGCCGAAGGGTGTGCAACCGAAGAGCACACCGGCCGGATGGGCGCCCGCCGATCTGGTCAGCGCGTACGACCTGCCCGCGACCGGGCGGGCCAGACGGTCGCGATCGTCGACGCGTTCGACAACCCGAACGCCGAGACCGACCTGGCCGTCTACCGGCAGCAGTACGGGCTGCCGGCGTGCACGACGGCCAACGGCTGCTTCAAGAAGATCGACCAGCGCGGCGGCACCAGCTACCCCGCGCCGGACGCCGGATGGTCCGGGGAGATCGCGCTCGACATCGACATGGTCAGCGCCGTCTGCCCGAGCTGCAAGATCCTGCTGGTCGAGGCCGACGACAACGGCATGGACAACCTCGGCACGGCGGTGAACAAGGCGGTCACGCAGGGAGCCAAGTTCGTCTCAAACAGCTACGGCGGCGGTGAGGGCTCCGACGAGGGCCAGGCCGACGACGCCTACTTCAAGCATCCCGGTGTGGTCGTCACGGCCAGCAGCGGCGACGACGGGTACGGCACGAGCTATCCGGCGGCCTCGCCGTACGTGACCTCCGCCGGCGGCACGTCCCTCGTCAAGGACTCCTCCTCGCGCGACTGGAGCGAGACGACGTGGAGCGGGGCGGGCAGCGGCTGCTCGGCGTACGAGGCCAAGCCGTCGTTCCAGCAGGACACCGGCTGTTCCAAGCGTTCGATCGCCGACGTGTCGGCGGTGGCCGACCCGAACACCGGCGTCGCCGTCTACAACGGCGGCTGGCACGTCTACGGCGGCACGAGCGTGTCCGCACCGGTCATCGCGTCGGTCTACGCGCTGGCCGGCGCGCCGACGGCGGGCTCCTCGCCGAACGCCCTGCCGTACGCGCATCCGGGCGACCTCAACGACGTCACGAGCGGTTCCAACGGCAGCTGCAGCCCCGCCTACCTGTGCACGGCGGGCAGCGGGTACGACGGGCCGACCGGGCTCGGCACGCCGAAGGGCGTCGGGGCGTTCAAGTCCGGGCCGCACGGCATCGTCACCGGCACGGTGACCGACGGGACGACCCCGCTGGCCGCCGCGAAGGTCAAGGCGGGCGACGCGACCACCACGACGGACGGCCAGGGCGACTACACGCTCAGCGTGCTGCCCGGGACGTACGACGTGATCGCGAGCAAGTTCGGGTACTCCTCGAAGACCGTGAGCGGCGTCCAGGTCGACGACGGTCAGACGGTGACCGAGAACCTCACGCTGGCCGCGAAGGCGCGCGTCAACGTGACCGGTCTCGTCCGGGACGGGTCCGGCCACGGCTGGCCCGTCCCGGACGAAACCGTCCGCGTCAAGGACGAGCCGACCACGGTCGCCTACACCGCTCCGAAGACGGGCCGGTACGCGCTCAGCGTCTCTGATTAGCTCAGTGATCCCAGTGTCGCTCAGGGATGTGATCCAATCGCCTTCGTGCCCTGGTGCTGAACGGCGGGAGCCGACAGCCCTCGTGGCACGCCCCTCCGGACGCTGATCGGCGAGGCCTCGCGGCCCCACCGAGGAGGGTGCCCGACGTCGCCTGGGCACCGGGCGTGCGCGTGACAGTCTGCCACAGGATCACTACATAGCGCTATCTGTCTGAGAAACCTGCCCGCCGACGACAGCTACACGCTCCAGGTCGACCCGCTGTATCCCAGGTGCACGCCGTGGGTTTCGCGATCGTCGACAGCGACAAGTACGGTTCGGGCAACAGCCAGGACACCTCGCTGATCAGCCCGGTGACCGACTTCACCGGGAAGACGCATCCGATCGTGTCGTTCCGCAGCGACTACTACGGCTTCTCCGGCCAGGTCGGCGACGTGGACCTGAGCGTCGACGGCGGCCAGACGTGGACGACGGTGTCGCACCACACGACGAGCGTGCGCGGGCCCCGTACGGAGACCGTCGACCTGTCGGCGGCGGCCGGCAAGAGCGCGGTCCAGGTGCGGTTCCACTTCACCGGGAAGTTCGGCTACTGGTGGCAGGTCGACGACGTCTTCCTGGGCGAGCGGACGTGCGACCCGGCCTCCGGCGGTCTCGTCGTCGGCCAGGTCCTCGACCAGAACACCGGGGCGGGCGTGAACGGCGCCAAGGTGACGTCGGCGGACCGGCCGGCGGAGAGCGCGACCTCGGCCGCGACGCCGGACGACCCGAACCTCGGCGACGGCTTCTACTGGCTGTTCTCCTCGGTCACCGGAGGTCACAAGTTCACGGCGTCGGCGAGCGGCTACTCCGCCAAGGACGTCACCGCGAACGTGGCGGCCGGCTGGGCGACGGCGGCCGACTTCTCGCTGCCCGCTCCCCGGCTCGCGGTCACGCCGACCGCGCTGACGAAGACGGTCGCGTGGCAGGGCCAGGGCAGCGCGACCCTGACTCTGAAGAACACCGGCTCCGCACCGGTGACCGCCAAGATCGGTGAGCAGCCGGGCGACTACCATCCCGCGGCGCAGGGCGCGCCCCTGCAGAACGTGAAGGGAGACTACGCGCAGGGCCGCTTCCGGCCCGACAAGGCCGCGAAGGCGCGGACGAAAGCTGCGGCCAAGGCCGCCGCGTCGCCGTACGCACCGCCGTGGACGAGCATCGCCGACTACCCGTCGACGATCATGGACAACGCCGTCGTGAACGTCGGCGGCAAGATCTACTCGATCGCCGGCGTCGACTCCTCGTCCGTGCTCAACAAGGCGTACGTCTACGACCCGACCGGGCAGGCGTGGTCGCCGATCGCCGATCTGGGCACCGCGCGGGAGGCCCCGGAGGCGGCGACGGTCGGCGGCAAGCTGTACGTCTTCGGCGGCTGGGGTTCCACCGGCGCGGCGGTCGCCAAGACCGAGATCTACGACCCGGCGACCGGCGCCTGGTCGGCCGGCGCCGACAACCCCAAGCCGTACGCGGGCGCCGGTGTGGGCGTCGTCGGCGGCAAGGTCTACGTCGTGGGCGGCTGCCTGGACAGCTGCGGCGCTGACAACGTGCAGGTCTACGACCCGGCGGCGAACTCCTGGAGCTCGGCGGCGGCCTACCCGGAGAAGACCGCCTGGCTCGCCTGCGGCGGGCTCGGCGGCAAGCTGTACTGCGCGGGCGGCTCGTCGGCCAGCGTCAGCAGCAAGCACGCGTACGTCTTCGACCCGTCGAGCGGGACCTGGTCGTCCATCGCCGACCTGCCGATCGACCTGTGGGCGATGGGCTACGCGGCGTCCGGCGGCCAGCTCCTGGTGTCCGGCGGCGTGACCAACGGCACCAGCACCCTCACCAACCAGGGCTTCGCCTACCACCCGGACTCCGACTCGTGGACGGCCCTGCCCAATTCCAACAACACCCTCTACCGCGGCGGCGCCGCCTGCGGCCTGTACAAGATCGGAGGTTCCAGCGGCGGGTTCAACGCCGTGAAGAACGGCGAGACCCTGCCCGGATACGACCAGTGCACCGCGGCGGGGGCCGACGTCCCGTGGCTGTCGGAGGACACGACCGAGGTGACGATCCAGCCGGACAAGAGCGCCAAGGTCACGGTGAAGTTCGACGCGAACGTCGCCGCGATCGCCCAGCCGGGGACGTTCACCGCGCAGCTGACGGTGGACGCCAAGACCCCGTACGGTGTGGCGCCCGTGCCGGTCACGTTCGCGGTGAAGCCGCCGTCGACCTGGGGGAAGATCACCGGGACGGTGACGGGCGCCGGATGCACCGGCGCGGCGGCTCCGCTGGCCGGGGCGACGGTGCAGATCGACAGCTGGACGGCGAGCTACACGCTCAAGACCGACAAGAACGGTCAGTACGTGCTGTGGCTCGACGTCCGCAACAACCCGCTCACCCTGATCGCGGCCAAGGACGGCTGGGCACCGCAGACCAGATCCGTCAAGATCGTGAAGCTCGCGTCGACCACGGCCGACTTCGCGCTCAAGCCGGACCACACCTGTAGTTGACCTAGTTGACGGCTCGTGCGGGCCGCGGGACATCGCTCCCGCGGCCCGCGCGGCTCTGCGGACGCGCAGTTCTACCGGGGGTCATCCAGACCGTTACGAGTCGCTGACCGCGTGTTACTTCCCGGTTAAATCACCCTGACCGAGCAGTGGTGATTATCACGGTTCATCCGGAAACCTCCCTAAAAACCGCTGGCCAGCGCGCAACTGACCACGAAAAGCGGCCTCCCCATCACGCAGTGTTCCGGGTTAGGCTGACCCCGGTCGAATTCAGTCAGAACTCGAGTCGGGGGGACGTCGTGTTCAGGGCGCGCGCAGGTTGGATCGCAGCGGTGCTGCTGATCGCCCTGGCGTTCCTCGGCGGCCCCGACCTGCTGACCGGCCACTCCCATACCCCGATGGCGGCGGCCACCGCCGCCGCAGAGCGCGACCACCGGGCGGGCGAGGAGCTCGACAGCCCCGATTCGGCGATCGAGCACCTGATGCTCGGCCGCCGACGGGTGCCGGCGCTCCCGCCATCCTCTCAGGACGACCGCGCCACCGCGCCGATCGGACAGGTCGGCATCGCCGCCGACCTGGCATCCGGATTCGCCGGTCCGATCACGGGCGGCCACGCGGAGCGTCAACCATCCGCGTCCTCACCCGAGTCGCTGCAGGTATTCCGCTGCTGATCCACGTCCAGCGCGGCTGACCGCCCGACGTTTCCCTTTTTCTCCGCTGATTTCTCCGCAGACGGCGTGACTCTCGCGCCGCCTGGTTGACGCCTGCCCGCGATGGCCCAGCGCCGTGCCTCGCGTACCCGGTGTTCCTCGTCCTTCCCTGACATCGGTTCCGACGACCCGAAGAAAGGTTGTGCCATGCAGTCGCTGATCGACAATGCCCGCCTGTTCCCGAAGCGAGCGGCCGACCGGCGTACGGATCTCGGTCGCCTCGCTGCGGGCCAACGCCCCGAGGCGCTGTTCATCACCTGCTCCGACTCGCGCGTGGTGCCCACGCTGATCACCGGCGCCGGCCCCGGCGAGCTCTTCGAACTCCGCACCGCCGGGAACATCGTTCCCGTCCACGACGCCGAGCGGATGACCGCCGAGGCCGCCACCATCGAGTACGCCGTCGAGGTCCTCCGGGTGGCCAACATCATCGTCTGCGGGCACTCCCACTGCGGGGCCGTGGGCGCGCTCCTGAGCGGCGGCGACCTGACCGCCATCCCCTCCGTCCAGCGCTGGCTCGCCGACACCGGGCCGCACGACCCGGTCCGGGACGCGATGACCGACGCGGACGGCGCGTCCATCACCTCCGCCGTACAGCGACACGTCCTGACCCAGCTGGACCGGCTCCGCAGCCACCCGAGCGTCGCCGCCCGGGTGGACGATGGGCGGCTCGCGCTGCACGCCTGGTTCTACGCCATCGACACCGGCGTGGTCAGCGCCCACCACCCGCAGACCGGAACCTTCCCGCCGCTCTGATCCCCCCGACCCTGAAACGAGGTGCCCATGGGACTGCCCTTCTCCAGGCCTGACACCCTGCGACAGGACTTTCTCTCGTCGATCGTCGTCTTCCTCGTCGCACTGCCGCTGTGCATCGGCGTCGCCGTCGCCTCCGGTGTCCCGGCCGAGCTCGGCCTGATCACCGGCATCGTCGGCGGCCTGGTCGCCGGCGTTCTGCCCGGCAGCAGCCTCCAGGTCAGCGGCCCCGCCGCCGGCCTCACCGTCCTCGTGTACGAGGCCGTTCAGGAGTACGGCCTGCGGACCCTCGGGGCGATCGTCATCGCCGCCGGTCTGATCCAGCTCGGGATGGGGCTGCTACGGCTCGGCCGCTGGTTCCGCGCGATCTCCATCTCGGTCGTGCACGGCATGCTCGCCGGTATCGGCCTCGTCCTGGTCACCGGGCAGGTGCACAGCCTGTTCGACAACAAGTCGCCCGGTGCCGCGATGGCCAACGTCACCGGGCTGCCCGGCCTGCTCACCGAGTCGGCCACCGAACCGGCCGCCCTCGCCGCCGGCGCGATCGGGATCGGGACGATCGTCGTGCTCGTCGGCTGGAAGCACGTGCCGAAGCGCCTGCAGGTGGTCCCGGGCGCGCTCGTGGCGGTCGCGCTGGCGACACTGACCACGATCGCGTTCGACCTGCCGGTCAAGCGCATCGAGGTCAAGGGCCTCCTCGGCTCGATCCAGCCGCCCGGCCTGTCCGAGCTCGGTGGGCTGGCGTCGGTCGGCGTCATCGGCACCGTGGTGGCGTTCGCGCTGATCGCCTCGGCGGAGAGCCTGTTCAGCGCGGCGGCCGTCGACCGGATGCACCACGGTCCCCGGACCGACTACGACCGGGAGCTCATGGCACAAGGCGCCGGCAACACCATCTGTGGCCTGCTCGGGGCCCTGCCGATGACCGCCGTCATCGTGCGGAGCGCCGCGAACGTGCAGGCCGGCGCCCGGACGAAGGCCTCGCGGATCCTGCACGGAGTATGGCTGCTGGCCTTCACCGCCGCCTTTCCGGTGGCGCTCGGGTACATCCCCGTGACCGCCCTGGCCGCCATCCTCGTGCACGCGGGCTGGAAGCTGCTGTCGCTGCGGGAGGTCGGCCGGCTCTGGCGGACCGAGCGCGGTGAGGCGGTCGTCCTGACCGGGACCGCGCTGGCGATCGTCGTCACCAACCTGTTCGAGGGCGTCCTCATCGGCCTCCTGCTGGCCGTTGTGAAGACCGCGTGGGACGTGTCCGAGATCCACGTCGACGTGGACGAGGAGGCGGACCCGATCGTGATCCGGCTCAGCGGGAACGCCACGTTCCTTCGCCTGCCGAAGGTGCTCGACACGCTGGAGACGATCCCGCACGGACGGGCGGTCGAGCTCGACCTGTCCGGCCTGCGCCACCTCGACCACGCCTGCCGTACGGCGCTGCGGGCATGGGCGGCGCAGCACGACGGCCGGGACGAGAAGTCCTCCGTGCGTATGAAGGAGCCGGCCCTGACCGGCTGACCTCCGGACCGGCTGGTCAGGGGCCCGCCAGCGTCGCCGCGCCCCTGACCGGTCCTCAGGGCGTGTCCGGTGGATCTTCGTCCGGCTGCGCGGCGTCCAGAGCGCGCTAGGAACAAGATCCACCGGACACGCCCTAGTTCCGTCCGGCCGCCTCGAGCGCCCGGCGGATGCCGGTCTCTCGTGGGCCGAGGTAGTACGGCCGCGGACGGCGCCCGGCAGCGCCACGCGGCAACCCAGAACCGCCTCATACCGGAACAGACGCTCCGCCCGGCGCCTCTGTTCGGGAACGCCGCCGGACCGGCCGGATCAGGTCAGACCGGCCGCGCCAGACCCGGTTCCTGATCGAGTCAGGTCGGCCGATCCCAGCTCGAATCAGGCCGGAGCGGCCGAGCCCGGCCCCGAGACCGGGCGGGTCAGACCAGGCGGGCCTGGCCCGTGCCTTCGACGATCTCGCCGAGCACCCAGGCGGGCAGGCCGTGCTCGGACGCGGTCCGGAGCGCGGCGTCGGCGTCGGACTCGGCGACGACGGCGGCCATCCCGACGCCCATGTTGAAGGTCTTGTCCATCTCCGCGCGGGGCACCCGGCCGTACGTCTCCAGGAGACCGAAGATCGGCGGGGGCTCCCAGGAGGAGCGCTGGAGGACGGCGTCACAGCCGGTCGGCAGCGACCGCGCGAGGTTCGCCGTAAGGCCGCCGCCGGTGATGTGCGCGAACGCGTGCACCTCGGAGGCGGCGATCAGCGCCAGGCAGTCCTTGGCGTAGATCCGGGTCGGCGTGAGCAGTTCCTCGCCGAGCGACCGGGTCAGCTCGGCCGGTGTCTCCTCCAGTGACAACCCGGTCTCCCGCAGGATGTGCCGGACCAGGGAGTAGCCGTTGGAGTGGATCCCGGAGGAGGCGAGGCCCAGCACCACGTCACCGGGCCGCACCCGGTGCGGGCCGAGGACGTTCGACGCCTCGACCACGCCCGTGCCCGCCCCGGCCACGTCGAACTCGTCGGGCTCCAGCAGCCCGGGGTGCTCGGCGGTCTCGCCGCCGACCAGGGCACAGCCCGCCAGGGAGCAGGCCTCGGCGATGCCGCCGACGATCGCGGCGATCCGATCGGGGACGACCCGCCCGCAGGCGATGTAGTCGGTCATGAACAGCGGCTCGGCGCCGCAGACGACCAGGTCGTCGATGACCATGCCGACCAGGTCGTGCCCGATCGTGTCGTACACCCCGAGGCGCCGCGCCAGGTCGACCTTGGTGCCGACGCCGTCGGTGGAGGTGGCGAGCAGGGGCCGCTCGAACCGCGTGAGCGCCGAGACGTCGAACAGGCCCGCGAAGCCGCTGACGTCATCGACGACCTCGGGCCGGCGGGACTTCGCGACGCGGGACTTCATCAGCTCGACGGCGCGCTCGCCCGCGGCGATGTCCACCCCGGCCGCGGCGTAGGACGTGGCGGTGGAGTCGTCGGTCACCGGCGGGCCTCTTCGAGCAGGTGCTTGCCGCGGGCGTCCTCGGCGACGTCGATCGGGTAGACGCCGTCGAAGCAGGCCCGGCACAGGCGGCTCTTGTCCTGCTGTGTCGCGGCGATCAGCTCGTCGAGTGAGATGTAGCCGAGCGTGTCGGCGCCGAGGGACTGGCGGATCTCCTCGACCGAGAGGTTGCCGGCGATCAGCTCGGCGCGGGTCGCGAAGTCGATGCCGTAGAAGCACGGCCAGGCCACCGGCGGGCTGGAGATGCGGACGTGCACCTCCTTGGCCCCCGCCTCGCGGAGCATCTTCACGATCGCCCGCTGGGTGTTGCCGCGCACGATCGAGTCGTCGACGACGACCAGGCGCTTGCCCGCGATCGCCTCGCGCAGCGGGTTGAGCTTCAGCCGGATGCCGAGCTGCCGGATGGTCTGCGACGGCTGGATGAACGTCCGGCCCACGTAGGAGTTCTTCACGAAGCCCTGGCCGTACGGGATGCCGGACTCCTCGGCGTACCCGATCGCCGCCGGCGTGCCGGACTCGGGCGTCGGGATGACCAGGTCGGCCTCGACCGGGTGCTCGCGGGCGAGCCGGCGGCCGACGTCGACCCGGGTGGCCTGGATGCTCCGCCCGGCGATCGAGGTGTCGGGCCGGGCGACGTAGACGTACTCGAACAGGCAGCCCTTGGGCTCGGCGACGGCGAACCTCGTGGACCGCACGCCCGCCTCGTCGATGGCGATCAGCTCGCCCGGCTCGACCTCGCGGACGAACGTGGCGCCGACGATGTCGAGGGCGGCGGTCTCGCTGGCGACCACCCAGCCGTGCTCGAGGCGGCCGAGCACCAGCGGGCGGATCCCCTGCGGGTCGCGCGCGGCGTACAGGGTGCGTTCGTTCATGAAGACGAGGGAGTAGGCGCCGCGGGCGAGCGGCAGCACCTCCAGCGCGGTCTCCTCGACGCCGCCCTCGCCACCGGCCAGCAGGGCGGTGAGCACCTCGGTGTCGGTGGTGGCGTTCAGCTCCCCGGCCGGGACGCGGGCCGCCAGCTCCGGCGTGTTGATGAGGTTGCCGTTGTGGCCCAGCGCCAGGCTGCCGGTCTCGGTCGAGCGGAACGTCGGCTGGGCGTTCTCCCAGACGCTCGATCCGGTCGTGGAGTAGCGGCAGTGGCCGATCGCGATGTGCCCGCGCAGGGTGTTGAGCACGGGCTCTTCGAAGACCTGGGACACCAGGCCCATGTCCTTGAAGACGACGATCCGCGCGCCGTCGCTGACCGCGATGCCGGCCGACTCCTGGCCGCGGTGCTGCAGGGCGTACAGGCCGAAGTAGGTGAGCTTGCTGACCTCCTCGTCGGGTGCCCAGACGCCGAAGACCCCGCAGGCGTCCTGGGGACTTTGATCCCGGGGGTCGAGGTTGTGGCTCAGCCGTCCGTCTCCACGCGACACATGGCCAGTGTAGGCGGCATCCGCCGAGCTCCCACCGCCGCGGGTGGACGTTTCCGTCCTGGCCGGGGCCACCAGGGCGTTCGCGGACGTGGTTCCCTGCGCGTGGTCGGCGTGCCGCACCGCCTCGCCCGGCATCGATCCATCACGATGGGTGTTCGGGGGGTGACATGGTGTATCAGCCGGTGCGCGAGGTGCCGCAACGCCGCAGGGGGCTCGGCATCGCCGCGCTCGTCCTCGGCATCGCGGGGCTCCTCACGCTGTGGCTCTGCGGCCTGGGCGTCCTGCCCGCACTGGCCGGCATCGTCATTGGCGTCATCGCGGTGGTCCAGCGGAACGGCCGCGGCATGGCCGTCGCGGGCCTGATCCTGTCGGCGGTGACGCTGGCGCTCGCGATCGCCTTCGCCGTCTGGTTCTACGGCCGGATCGCGCCCTGTTCCGACCAGACCCGTTACCCCACGAAACAGGCACGGGACGAGTGCCTGCAGAAGCGCGTGCCCTTCTTCAAGGCCACGCCCCGCCCCTGAGCGTCCGGCACCGATCCGGCCAGGTCACGCGCGCCCGATCGTCGGCTCCAGGGACGGGCGGAGGAAGGTCCGGTCGAAGCGGCGGATGCAGCGGGTCCGGGCCGAGAGCCGCCAGAGCAGCGCGGCCTCCGGATCCTCGCGGATGGCGGCACGGTAGCCCTCGTAGTCCGCCAGGCTGGGGAAGGAGAACAGCGCGTACGCGATGTCGTTGGCTCCTTCATGCGGCAGGAAGCAGCCGTGGTGCGTGCCGCCGAAACGGGTCACGATCGGGATCCACCCCGTCACGTACTCCTCGAAGGCCTCGACCTGGGTGGGATCGATCTCGTAGCGAAGATGGCAAGTGATCATGGCGGAATCATCCCGCGACAGAGCATCGCGGCACCGCCGGACGCCGTCTTGACAAGCCTCGTGGGCCGGAGGGAGCATGACGGCGGGCGTTGATCCACCGCCCAACCTCCTTCGGTCCTCCCCGGCAGGGCCGCTCGGTGGAGGCAAAGGGGATCCCTTCCTCGGATCGCTGGTCATCCGCCCGCCACGGGCTCGTACGCCGGGGGCCGGGTCGCGTGGTCGTCGAGGGCCTGATGACAGCGAACAAGAACTTCAAGCGACGCGTCCGCGAGCGCGCCCGGCGTACGGGCGAGTCCTACACCGCTGCCCTCCGGCACCTTCGACGTCTGGAGATCAGGGAGCGCTCAGTGCACTGGCAGCGCGTTGAAAAGTCCGACTTCGGCTATGCCGTCCACGTCCCGCAGAGCTGGGAGGAGCGGGAGCCGAACCTCAAGAACAGCCCGTGGGAGACCGCGCGGTTCGTCGACCCCGATGACCGGCGGCACAGCCTGATCGTCTTCCGTCAGCCCGTACGGCCCGGGCGTTCCGCCACCGAGATCGCCGAGGGCGCGCGGCAGTCGCTCGCCGGGGTCGGCTTCGTCGATTTCGAGATCAGCGACGTGACCGTCGCCGGGCGGGCCGGCGCGCGGCTGAACTGCGCGCGCCACGACGCCGGGCGGACATGGGCGGTGCGCGAGTACTTCGTCGTCCGGGACGGCGTCGCCTTCTGCCTGGGATGCGGGTCGTCCGTGCCGGGCGAGGACGATCCGCTTTTCGGGGTGCTCGCCGAGCGGTTGGAACTGCTCGAGTTCGGCTGATCCCGGGCCGGCGGGCGAGCCCCGCCGGCCCTCTTATCGATCATTCGCCGAATACGGCGTAACAGGCAGATAAGCGGACAGATCCGCCCGCGATCCGCTCGCCGTGATCCGGTCGGCGGCGTCCACCCACGCGAGCCGGCCGGTCGCGAGCAGGATCCACGTCTTCGGATCGGTCTCGATGACGTTCGGCGGGGTGCCGCGGGTGTGGCGCGGGCCCTCGACGCACTGCACCGCGGCGTACGGGGGCACGCGCACCTCCACCGAGCGCCCCGGCGCCTCCCCGGCGAGCCGGTCCAGCAGCAGTTTCGCGGCCAGGCGTGCGGCCGCACGCTCGGGTTCGGCGCCGGTGGCGTACGCGGTCACCACCGCGTCGATGAGGGCGTCGGCGAGGCGGGCCGCCGGGCCCGCGTAGGGCTCCTCGCCGAGCGTGGCGAGTTGGTCGTCGAGGGCGGCGCGCAGCCGCTCAGGTGTGGGTCGGGCCATGGCAGGACCGACGTTACCGGCCGTTAGGAGCGCCCGATGACCCGCGAGACACGCTAAATTGCCCTAGTCCCCCATATGCCACTAAAGACCACTTGCCACACCTGTACTGTCTTGTGATTGTTTGGTTACTCCGCAGCCGGTGCACCCCTCCCGGCCCGCGCCCCCCACTCGAAGGAGAGCCCCCCGTGAGGGTCCGAGCCAGAAGACTCGTGATCGCGTCCTCCGCTGTCGCGATCACGGCAGCAGCCGTCCCCGCCTACGCCGCCATCACCACGCCCACCGCCCACGTCGCGGTCGCGTCCGCCTCGGCCCAGACCGTGCCCGGGCAGTACATCGTGACGCTGAAGCACACCGGCGACCGCCTGTCGAAGCTCACCGGCGTGCGCCGCCTCCTCGACTTCGGTGACGGCTTCGCCGCCAAGCTGACGCCGACGGAGCTCAAGAAGGTGCAGAGCGACCCGAACGTCGCCGCCATCGAGCCGGACCAGGTCATCAAGATCAACACCACCCAGAAGAACGTCAACTGGGGTCCGGACCGGATCGACCAGCACAAGCTTCCGCTCTCGCACACTTACACCTACAAGCACACCGGTTCGGGCGTCGACGCCTACGTGATCGACACCGGCATCGACACCTCGCTCAGCCAGTTCCAGGGCCGGGCGAACACCGTGTACGGCAAGAAGGACTGCAACGGCCACGGCACCCACGTCGCCGGCATCATCGGGTCGAAGACGTACGGCGTCGCCAAGGGCGTCCGCCTGCACGGTGTCCAGGTCCTGGACTGCGACGGCCGCGGCCAGACCTCCGACGTCATCGCGGGCATCAACTGGGTGATCAAGCACCACGGCGCCAAGTCGGTCGCCAACCTGTCCCTGGGCGGCGGCAAGTCGACCGCGCTGAACAACGCGGTCACCAAGCTGTCGAAGGCCGGGGTGTTCGTCGCGGTCGCCGCGGGCAACGGCGACGAGAACGGCAACCCGCTGAACGCCTGCAACACCTCGCCGGCCAGCGCGTCGAGCGTCGAGGCCGTCGGGGCCAGCACGTCGGCCGACAACCGCACCTCGTGGAGCAACTACGGCAAGTGCGTGGACATCTACGCGCCCGGCAGCAACATCAAGTCGACCTACCTCGGCGGCACGGCGGTCCTCAGCGGCACGTCGATGGCCACGCCGTTCGTGGCCGGTGTCGCGGCGCTCTACAAGTCGACGTACGGCCAGAAGTCGTTCGGCACGGTCCAGTCGTGGCTCACCTCGCACGCGACCCTGAACGCCATCAAGAACAACAAGCCGAACACCCCCAACCGCCTGCTCTACAAGAGCTCTCTCTGAGCTCCTGAGCCGAGAGGCCGCCGCCCACGCCGGGCGGCGGCCTCTTCCGTGTTCTCCGAAAGCCGTCAGTGCGCCCCATACTGGACCGGTGGACCAGAGCATCGGTGAGTTCCTCCGCTCTCGGCGTGCCCGCATCCAGCCCGGCGACGTGGGACTGCCCGAGTACGGCCGACGGCGGGTGCCCGGCCTGCGCCGCGAGGAGCTGGCGCAGCTCGCCGGTGTCAGCGTCGACTACTACGTGCGCCTGGAGCAGGGGCGCAGTCCGAGCGTGTCCGACGCCGTGCTCGACGCGATCGCCCGCGCACTGCGCCTCGATGGGACCGAGAGTGCCCATCTCCGCAACCTGGCGCGCCCCGGCAGGACGACGCGCACGCCGGAGCGGCCACAGCGCGTACGGCCCGGACTGCTCCGGATGCTGGAGATGATGCGGGACGTTCCGGCCTTCATCCTCGGCCGCCGGATGGACGTCCTCGCCTGGAACCCGCTCGCCGACGCCGTGACCGGGTTCTCCGGCATGGATCGGCCCAACGCGGCTCGGCACGCCTTCCTATACCCGGCGGGCCGTGCCCTGTACCCCGAATGGGAGGCCGTCGCGGCGGAGACCGTCGCGTACCTGCGCCTCGACGCGGGCCGGCGCCCGGACGACGCGCGGATGGCCGACCTCGTCGAGGAGCTCTCGGCGGGAAGCGAAGCGTTCCGCCGCCTCTGGGACGGGCAGGACGTCGTGGAGAAGACGCACGGCCGGAAGCTGATCCTTCATCCGCGAGTCGGCGAGCTGGAATTCCGCTTCGAGACCTTCGCGCCTCCTGGCGACGAGGATCAACTGCTCGTCGCCTACACCGTGGCGGCCGGCTCGCCCGCCGAGGAACGGCTGAGGCTGCTGGCCGCCGACCAGGCCTCCGGCGCTCCCGCGTACGTCCTGACCTGAGCGGCGCGGGTGATCCCCGGCGCTCAGGTGAGCGCCGGGGATCGGGTAGGTCACCTCAGGCGGCCGGCTCCAGCAGCGGCTCGGTCCCCACGGGGGCCTGACGGCGGGTGCGCAGGGTGTAGAGGCTGAGGGGGACGCCCACGGCGACGATCGCGGCGCCGACCAGGATGGCGAGCTGGTAGCCCGACAGGAAGGCGTGGATCGGCGTGGAGCCGCCGTGCAGGACCGCGGACTGGCGTGAGGTCAGGATCGCGCCGATGATCGTGACGCCGAGCAGGCCCGAGACCTCGCGGGAGGCGTTGAGCACACCGGAGGCCGCGCCGGCCCGCGCGGGCGGGAGCACCCCGATGACCGCGTCGGTCAGCGGCATCATCGTGAAACCGGAACCGATGCCGAAGGCCACGAACGCGGGCAGCAGGTCCATGAAGCTGCCGCCCTCGCCGACGAACGAGACCATGATCATTCCGACGACGTTGAGGGCGAGGCCCGCCGCGACGGTGAGGTTCGTGCCGAGGCGCCGCGCGACCGTCCCGGCGAACGGCGCGACCACGATCATCATCAGGGCCATCGGGATGATGGACGCTCCCGCCTTGGTCGGGGAGAACCCCAGGATGTTCTGCAGGTACATGGCCGTGAAGAGGTAGACGCCCATCACGCCGAAGCCCCACAGGACCATCGCGCCGAGGCCGCCGCTGAAGACGCGCTCCCGGAACATCGACAGGTCCACCATCGGGTCGTCGGTGCGGGTCTCGACCGCGATGAACCCCGCCGCCGAGACCGCGGCGAGGGCGAAGGCACCGAGGATCAGGGCCGAGGTCCAGCCCCGGTCGTGGCCCTCGATCAGCGCGTAGGTGACGGAGAACAGCGCGATCGCGGAGGTCAGCAGGCCTGGAACGTCCAGACGGCGGCGTACGGCCGCACCGGTCTCGCGCATCGAGAAGGCGATGATGGCGATCGTCACCACGCCCACGGGGACGTTGATCAGGAAGATCCAGCCCCAGTGCCAGCGCTCGGAGATGAACCCGCCGGTCAGCGGGCCGAGCGCCAAGGCGAGCGCGCCGACCGCGCTCCACACCCCTACCGCCCTCGTACGCTCGCGCGGGTCGGGGAAGGTCGAGGAGATAATCGCGAGCGTCAACGGCGCCGACGCCGCCGCACCGACCCCCTGCAGGACCCGGGCGACGATCAGCGTCGTCTCGTTCCCCGCGATCCCGGCCACGAGTGACGCGGCGGTGAAGACGGTCAGCCCGGCCAGGAACAGCCGGCGGCGGCCGTACACGTCGCCGAGCCTGCCGCCGACGAGCATCAGGCCGGAGAAGACCAGGATGTAGCTGCTGACGATCCACTCCAGCCCGGACAGCGTCAGATGCAGGTCGCGCTGGATGGACGGCAGCGCCACGTTGACGACGTTGTTGTCGAGGTAGGTCATGAAGGTCGCCAGCGCGACCCCGGTCAAGGTCCACCAGCGTCGACGAGATTCCATCGTCCTCGACTCCCCTATACAGTGTTCTTATACGACGTACATGTACGCCGTATAGGGAAGCTTGTACAGCGTATAGTTGTCAAGTGGCCGCAGAAGAAGAACGCGCTCGCCTGAGCCGGGAGACAGTGGTGGACGGCGCCCTGGCGCTCGCCGACGAAGAGGGCCTCGAGGGGCTGACGATCCGCCGGCTCGCCCAGCGCCTGGGTGTCACGCCCATGGCGCTCTACTGGCATTTCAAGAACAAGGACGAACTGCACGTCGCGCTCGTCGACCGCGTGTGGTCGCTGGTCGACACGAAGGTCGATCCGGCGGCGCCGTGGTACGACCGGCTCCGCACCTTGATGGAGTCGGTCGTCGGCGTCCTACGCGTACACCCGAGTGCCGCGCAGCTGCTGATGACCGCCTGGATCGACGCCCCGTACTGTTACGACTCCATGGAGGCGGCGCTGGCGATCCTCGCGGAGGGGGGATTCGAGCCCGAGAAGGCGGGCGTCCTCTGCGGGTACGGCCTGCGGACGGCGATCACACTGGTCATCGGCGATCCCAACGTCAAGCCCACGATGACGTGCGAGGAGGTCGCGGAGGTCCGCCGCCAGAAGCGCATCAGACTCGCGACGCTGCCACCGGACCGGTACCGTCACATGGTCGACGCCGCGCCCGTGCTCGCCGCCGCGGTCGACTCCGACGCCTCCATCGCTCTCGGCATCGACATCTTCGTCGCTGGCGTCCGGGCCATCGCCCCGAACGGCTGACCGCGCCGGGCCGGGCCCGGCGCGGTCTCTCGATCAGCCGAACAGGGCGGGCAGGGCGCCCTGGTGCACCTCGCGCAGCTCGCTCAGCGGGATGGAGAACAGGCCCTCCACCTCGAAGGCGTCGCCGCCGACCGTGCCCAGACGGCGCACCGGGACCCCGGCGGCCTCGGCGAGGGCGACGACCCGCTCCTCGTGATCCGGGTAGACGGCCACGACGGCCCGGGCCACGGACTCGCTGAACAGCTCGGTGAACGGGTCGTCCGGCAGACTGATCACGCAGCCGAGCCCGCCGCGCAGGCAGGACTCGACCAGCGACTGCGACAGGCCGCCGTCGGACAGGTCGTGGGCGGCGCTCAGCACGCCTTCCCGCGCCCCGGTCACGAGCACGGACGCCAGCGCCGCCTCGGCCGCGAGGTCGACGCGCGGCGGCAGCCCGCCGAGGTGCTGGAACACGACGTTCGCCCACTCGGAGCCGCCGAACTCCGGCCGGGTCTCGCCGAGCAGCAGCAGCGTGGTGCCCTCGACGTTGAACGACATCCGCACGCGGCGGTCGACGTCGTCGTGCACGCCCAGGACGCCGATCACCGGGGTGGGGTTGATCGGCGTGCTGCCCGTCTGGTTGTAGAAGCTGACGTTGCCGCCGGTCACCGGGACGCCCAGCGCCTGGCACGCGTCGGCGAGCCCCTCGACGGCACGCGCGAACTGCCACATCACGCCCGGGTCCTCCGGCGAGCCGAAGTTGAGGCAGTTGGTGACCGCGAGCGGCCGCGCGCCCGTGGTCGCGACGTTGCGGTACGCCTCCGACAGGGCGAGCTGCGCGCCGGCGTACGGGTCGAGCCGGGCGTAGCGGCCGTTGCCGTCGGTGGCCAGCGCGATGCCCTGCGGCCCGTCGCCGATGCGGATCACGCCGGCGTCCTCCGGCATGGCCAGCACGGTGTTGCCGAGCACGAACCGGTCGTACTGCGAGGTGACGAAGGTCTTGTCGGCGAGGTTCGGCGAGCCGATGAGCCACAGCACCGTGTTGCGCAGGTCCTCGGCGGTGGCCGGACGCGGCAGGCGGCCCGGGCCGTCGGCCTGCAGCTGCGCCAGGTCGGCCGGCGGCTCGTACGGCCGCTCATACACCGGGCCCTCGTCGGCGGCGGTGCCCGGCGGGATGTCGACGATCGTCTCGCCGTGCCAGGTCATCCGCAGCCGACCCGTGTCGGTGACCTCACCGATCACGGTGGCGGGGACGTCCCACTTCGCGCAGACCTCGAGGAAGCGCTCGACCTTGGCCGGCTCGACCACGGCCATCATGCGCTCCTGCGACTCGCTCATCAGGATCTCTTCGGGCCGCAGCGTCGCGTCGCGTAGCGGCACCAGAGTCAGGTCGATGTCCATGCCGCCGGTGCCGGCCGCGGCCAGCTCCGTGGTGGCGCAGGACACGCCCGCCGCGCCGAGGTCCTGGATGCCGACGACGAGGTCCTCAGCGAAGATCTCCATGCAGCACTCGGTGACGACCTTCTCCATGAAGGGGTCGCCGACCTGCACCGACGGCCGCTTCTGGTGAGACTCCTCATCGAAGGTCGCGCTCGCCAGCACCGACGCGCCGCCGATGCCGTCCGGCCCGGTGCCCGCACCGAACAGGACCACCTTGTTGCCCGGCCCCGGCGCGATCGCCCGCTTGATGTCCTCGGGCTTGAGAACACCCACGCACAGGGCGTTGACCAGCGGGTTCGCGGCGTAGCAGGGGTCGAAGACGACCTCGCCGCCGATGTTCGGCAGGCCGAGGCAGTTGCCGTAGCCGCCGACGCCGCGGACGACGCCGTCGAGCACCCGGCGCGTGTCCGTTGCCTCCGGCGGGCCGAAGCGCAGGGAGTCCATGACCGCGACCGGCCGGGCGCCCATCGAGATGATGTCCCGGACGATGCCGCCGACGCCGGTGGCCGCGCCCTGGTACGGCTCGACGTACGACGGGTGGTTGTGCGACTCGATCTTGAACGTGACGGCCCAGCCGTTGCCGACGTCGACGACCCCGGCGTTCTCGCCCATGCCGACGAGCAGCGCATCGCTCTGCGGCGCCTTGTCGGCGAACTGCCGCAGGTGGACGCGCGAGCTCTTGTACGAGCAGTGCTCGCTCCACATGACGGAGTAGATGGCCAGCTCGGCGGAGGTGGGCCGCCGGCCCAGGATCTCCCGCACGCGGACGAACTCGTCGTCCTTCAGGCCGAGCTCGGCGTACGGCAGCTCGCGCTCGGGCGTCCGCTCCGCACGGTCGACGGTGTCCACCTCGACCGGCGGCGCAGCGGGCTCCGGGGCCGACAGGTCGGGGCTCGTCCCCGACGCGCCGACGTCGGACCGCTCGTCGCCCGGCTCGTTGACGGAGGTGTGGACCTGCTCAGTCACTGGTGCACCAACTTCTTGAGGACAGAGGTGAAGAAGCCGAGCCCCTCGGTGGAGGTGCCGGTCAGCGCCTCGACCGCGTGCTCGGGGTGGGGCATCAGGCCGACGACGTTGCCCGCCTCGTTGCAGATGCCGGCGATGTCCCTCAGGGAGCCGTTGGGGTTGACGTCGACGTAACGGGCGACGACCCGGCCGGCGGACTCCAGCTCGTCGAGGGTGGCCTCGTCGGCGACGTAGCAGCCGTCCATGTTCTTGACCGGGATGACGACCTCCTGGCCCTGCTCGTAATCGGTCGTCCAGGCGGTGTCGGCGTTCTCGATGCGCAGGCGCTGGGCGCGGCACACGAAGTGCAGGCCGGCGTTGCGGGTCAGCGCGCCCGGCAGCAGGTGCGACTCGCACAGCACCTGAAAGCCGTTGCAGATGCCGAGCACCGGAAGGCCGTCGCCGGCGGCCGCGACGAGCTTGTCCATGAGCGGCGCGAACCGGGCGATGGCGCCGGCGCGGAGGTAGTCGCCGTAGGAGAAGCCGCCGGGAAGGACGACGGCGTCGACACCGAGGAGGTCGGCCTCGGCGTGCCAGAGGGACACTGGCTCGGCGCCGGCGAGGCGGACCGCGCGTGCGGCGTCCCGGTCGTCCAGCGAACCGGGAAAGGTGATGACGCCCACACGGGCTGACATGGGCACACTCCGATCAAGGAACGGTCGGGACGTGCCCCAGCTTATCCGGGGGTTAGCCTGCGGTTTTCAACAGCTCGGGCTCGAGGAGGCGCATCGGGGACTCCTCCTGCCAGCTCAGTCTCTTCTGGAGGTAGACGACCGTGCCCGCGTCGGGGCGACTGTCGAAGGTGACGTCGTCGACGAGCGCCTGCATGATCTTGATCCCGCGCCCGGACTCCGAATCGGGCCCCGCGCCTTTCTGCCTGTCGCTTTGGAAGCCGTGGCCCGTGTCGGAGATCTTCAGCACGCAGTGGTCACCGGCGATACTGGCGATCACTTCATAGTGGGTCGCCGAATCAACGTGCTGCACGACATTGGTGCAGGCTTCGGATGCGGCCACGAGAAGGTCGGCAATACAGGCTTCCGAAACCCCCAATCCGCGCAGCGTATCGCCCAGGACCCGTCGGATCACCGGGATGCTGAGAGTCTCACGCGGCAAGTCGAGTGAGAACTTCATATCCACCGGACACCTCGTGTCATCTTGACCCCTGACCTGGGGTCGACCCCGTCTGCTGATTCTTTCAACGAAGCTAAGGCTTCCCCGGTGGAAACTGACGTAATCGCGGGACCGAGCTAACTTTAGGCGACTATTCTGCGCGGAGTTCGAACGTCTCGATGACGGGGTTGGCCAGCAACGTCTCAGCCATCTTCCGGACACGTTCAGTGGCCGCTTCGTCGGCCGGCCCTTCAACTTCGATCTCGAACCTCTTCCCTTGGCGTACCCCTGTGACGCCCTCGAAACCGAGCCGTGGCAACGCCCGGGCGACGGCCTGGCCCTGGGAATCGAGAATTTCCGGCTTCAACATGACGTCGACGATGAAACGCGCCATGGCAACCCCCTCTGATCTGCAGCTACGGCACCGAAGCGTACGGCAACGTCACGATGCCGGTGACGCGAACCCTGGCCCGATGGGATCGTTAGGGCCGATCCCCCGCCCCCGAGGAGTCGTCATGCGCGCCGAGGAACTCACCGAGCCGGAATCCGCTCTCTGGGAGGCATTCCCCGCAGCGCGGACCGTCGACCTCGGCGGCCAGGGCGAGGTACGCGCCGAGGTGATCGCGGCCCTGCTCTCGGGCGCGCTGCCGCCCGAGCCGGGGCGGGTGCCCGCGGTCCGGCTCACCGGCGCGAAGATCACCGGGCGGCTCGACCTGTCCTTCGCCGACGTCCCGTACGCCGCCCTCCTGCGCGACTGCGAGTTCGCCGAGACGCCGAGCCTGTACGGCGCCCGCCTCCGGCAGGTCAACCTCTCGGGCTCCCGGCTGCCGGGTCTGCAGGCCTCAGACGCCCGGATCGACGGCCTGCTCTGGCTGAAGGGCTGCCGGTTCGACGGGCCGGTCCTTCTCGTCGGGACGCAGGTCGACGGTGCACTGTCCCTGAGCTCGGCGCGGATCGACGCTGAACGCGCGCTGCAGGCCGGCGGCCTGACCGTGGCCCGCGACCTGATCGCCACCGACCTGACCGTCTCGGGATCGACTCGCCTGCGGGGCGCGCGGGTGCAGGGCGCGATCATCCTCGACCGCGCCCGGCTGTCCTGCCCTGGCGGCGTCGCGCTGGAACTGGACCGGGCCCGGGTAGAAGGCACGGTCTCCCTCAGCGACGGTCTGCGCGCCGAAGGGATGGTCAGCCTGCGGTCGGCGGTAATCGGCGGCCCGCTGGAGTTGGACGGCGCGGAGCTGGTAAATCCCTCGGACGTGGCGCTGCGCGGGCATCTCCTCAGTGTCGGGAGCAGCCTCCGGGCGGGGGGCCTCCGGGCGCAGGGGCAGATCTACCTCGACGGCGCCCACGTGACCGGGTCGATCAACCTGGACGGGGCGCACCTGTCGAACCCGGGCGAGATCGCGCTTCGGGCCTCCCGTGCGGAGATCACCGGCGGCCTGTTCGGTAAGTACGGGTTCGTCGCCGACGGTGCCGTCCATCTGGTCGACACGCGGGTCGAGGCCAGCGTCGACTTCTCCGGCGCCCGGCTCACCGCGCCGGGAACCCGGGCGCTCAAGGCGCACGGGATCAACGTCGGCGGCGTCGTGGACTGCTGCGACGGCTTCACCGCCGAGGGCCGGGTCTCGTTCGCCGGCGCGCGGATCGGCGGTGACCTGTGCTTCGACGACGCGACGATCAGCGCCCCCGGTGAGGCCGCCATCAGCTGCCGGCAGGTACGCGCCACCACGCTGCGGCTCAGAACTCGCGGTGTGGACGGCGCGGTCGACGTACGGCACGCGCGCGTCGAGGTGCTCCGCGACGCTCCGAAGGGCTGGCCGCCGGGCTCCCGGCTCGAGGGCTTCACGTACGAGACGGTCGAGGATCCCGGCGCGGGCGCCGACCGGCTCGGCTGGCTGGACGGCGCCGACGGGTACCAGCCGCAGCCGTACGAGCAGCTCGCGGGCGTCTACCGACGGCTCGGGCAGGACGCCGACGCCCGTACGGTGCAGCTCGCCCGGCAGCGCCGCCGACGGCGTACGCTGCCGCGCTGGCTCGCCGTCTGGGGCCTCGTGCAGGACTGGACGGTCGGCTACGGCTACCGGCCGCAGCGAGCGGTGCTGTGGCTGGCCGGGCTGCTGGCCGTCGGCGTCGTGGCTTTCGGCGTCCACCACCCGCCGCCGCTGAAGGCGGGCGAGGCGCCGCCGTTCAATCCGTTGCTCTACACGCTCGACCTGTTGCTGCCGGTCATCGGCTTCGGTCAGGAGGACGCCTTCGGGCCGCGCGGCTGGCAGCAGTGGCTGGCCGCCGCGCTCGTCGCGTCGGGCTGGATCCTCGCGACCACCATCGCCGCAGGCGTCTCGCGGGTGCTCTCCCGCCACTAGCGATATAAATGAAGGTTCTCTCGTCTTCCCCCCGGAGTTCGTCTGATGCTGAGTGATGAGCTGACCCCACCCGAGCGCGTGCTGTGGGACGCGTTCCCGCGCGGTGAGACGGTCGACCTGTCCGGCGGCGACCAGGACTTCGACAGCACGAACGCCTGGGGCCCCGAACGCACCATCCGCGCCGAGGTGATCTCCGCGCTGCTGCTCGGCGCACGGGAGAACGAACCCGGCCAGGTCGCCGCCGTTCGCCTGACCGGTGCGCGGATCGCCGGGACGCTGAACCTCGGGCACGCCCACGTGACCGTGCCGCTCGCGCTCACCGGCTGCCAGCTCACCGAGGCCCCGCACCTGTACTGGGCGCAGTTGCGCAGCGTCCACTTCATGCGCTGCCGGCTGCCCGGCCTGGTCGCCTCCGGCGCGCGCATCGACGGGCACCTGTGGCTGGAGGGCAGCCACGTGTACGGCGGGGTCTGGCTCGACAGCGCCCACATCACCGGCATCCTCAACCTGACCGGTGCCCACCTGTCCCACCCGGGCGGTGACGCGCCGCTGCTGGCCGACCGCCTCGTCGTGGACAACAACGTCTACTGCGACCAGGGATTCACCGCCGAGGGCGAGGTCCGGCTGCCGGGCGCGAACGTCGGCGGGCAGCTGATCCTCCGCGGGGCGCGGCTGCGTAACCCCAAGGGGCAGGCGCTGTACGCCAGCCGGCTCGCGGTCGCGGCCAACGTCTTCTGCGACGGCGGGTTCAGCGCCGAGGGGGAGATCCGGCTGCGCGGCGCGCGGATCGGCGGCTACCTGTCCCTGGTCGGCGCGTCGGTGTCCAATCCGGCACGTGCGGCGCTCAACTGCGACGACATGAGCATCGAGACCGACATCTACTGCTCGGACGGCTTCCGCGCCGAGGGCGTGGTCAGCCTGGCGGGCGCGCACATCGGCGGCCTGCTCAACCTGCGCGGCGGACGCCTCAGCAACCCGGCCGGCGTGGCGCTGAACCTCCAGCGGGCCCAGGCCGAAGAGGTGCTGCTGCGGACCGCCGAGCCGATCAAGGGCATCGTCGACCTGAGCTACGCGCACTTCAAGCTCCTGCGCGACGACCCGCTCTCCTGGGCGCCGAGGTACCAGCTCGACGGCCTCACGTACGAGATGATCGACCCGCCGCTTGTCGCGAAGGAGCGGCTGAAGTGGGTGCGCCGCGACACGGACGGCTACATCCCCCAGCCGTACGAGAAGCTCGCCGAGACCTACCGCGCCCTCGGGCACGACGGCGAACGGCGCACCGTCCTGCTCGCCAAGCAGCGGCACCGCCGTACGACGCAGCCGGTGCCGGGCCGGGTATGGGGCTACCTCCAGGACTGGACGGTCGGCTACGGCTACCGGCCGTTCCTCGCCACCGCGTGGCTCGTGGCGCTGCTGGCGTTCGGCACCATCGTCTTCCAGCACCACCCGATGATCCAGGAGCCGGGGCACAACACCCAGTTCAACCCGTTCCTCTACACGCTGGACGTGCTGCTGCCGATCGGCTCGCTCGGTCAGGAGGGGGAGTTCGCGCCGCACGGCATCTACCTGTGGATATCCGACGCGCTCGTCGTCGCGGGCTTCATCCTCGGCTTGACCGTCGCCGCCGGCGCGACCCGCGTGCTCTCCCGCGATTGATCCACGTTTACCGAATCGGAGCGTGATTCGCGTTGGTGGCAGGGCACAACCTTGCGGGTACGAATCCGTAGAACCCGAGGCTTGCGCCCGGGTACGAGAGGTCTGTCACGATGACGACTACGTCTCCCGCAACCGCCGGGATCCGCGGGAAGGGCGACGCGAACCAGGCCGACCGCGGCGATCCCGCGAAAGGCCCTGAACGCACGAGGAGTGGCACGTGATCGTCGACGCCGCGCGCGGTGCGCCCCTGGGCACCGACGCACAATCTCCCCCATCGGAGCTCGTCCAGCTGCTCACCCCTGAGGGCGAGCGGGTCGAGCACCCCGACTACGACGTGAACCTGACGCCTGATGAGATCAAGGGTCTCTACCGGGATCTGGTGATCGTTCGCCGGATCGACACCGAGGCGGTCGCGCTGACCCGCCAGGGCGAACTGGGCATCTGGGCCTCACTGCTCGGCCAGGAGGCCGCGCAGATCGGCTCCGCTCGCGCCCTGCGGCCGACCGACATGGCGTTCCCGAGCTATCGGGAACACGGGGTGGCCTGGTGCCGGGGCGTCGACGCGCTCGACCTCCTGGGCCTGTTCCGCGGCGTCAACCACGCCGGGTGGGATCCGAAGCTGCACAACTTCCACCTCTACACGATCGTCATCGGCAGCCACGCCCTGCACGCCACGGGCTACGCCATGGGCATCCAGCGGGACGGAACCGAGGACGCCACGATCGTCTACTTCGGCGACGGCGCCACGAGCCAGGGCGACGTCAACGAGGCGTTCGTCTGGTCGGCCGCGCAGAACGCCCCGATCGTCTTCTTCTGCCAGAACAACCAGTGGGCGATCTCCGAGCCGCTGGAGAAGCAGTCCCGGATCCCGTTGTACCGGCGGGCCGAGGGCTTCGGGTTCCCCGGCATCCGCGTCGACGGCAACGACGTCTTCGCCGTTCACGCCGTGACCAAGAAGGCCCTCGAGAACGCCCGCAGCGGCCAGGGCCCCACGCTCATCGAGGCGTTCACCTACCGGATGGGCGCCCACACCACGACCGACGACCCGACGCGCTACCGGCTCCAGGCCGAGCTGGAGTCCTGGAAGCTGAAGGACCCGATCGAGCGCCTCAAGGCGTACCTCGTGAAGAACCAGATGGCCGACCGCGACTTCTTCGACGCGATCGAGGCCGAGGCCAAAGAGGTCGGCTCGGACCTGCGGAGACGGTGCCTAGAATTGCCCGACCCCGAGGCGACGGCGATCTGGGAGAACGTCTATGCGACCGAGCACTCGCTGCTCGCGGAAGAACGCGACCAGTTCATGTCCTACCTGGCGTCGTTCGAGGATGTGTCCCGATGAGGGGGCGGCCGGCCCAGGCCGTGGGTACGCGCGGAGGGGAGTGCGACGGTGAGCGCTGAGACGCTGACTCTTTCCAGGGCCATGAATGAGGGCCTTCGCAAGGCCATGGAGAACGACCCGAAGGTCCTCATCATGGGTGAGGACGTCGGGAAGCTCGGTGGTGTGTTCCGGGTGACCGACGGCCTCCAGAAGGACTTCGGCGAGGCCCGCGTCATCGACACGCCGCTGGCCGAGTCCGGCATCGTCGGCACGGCCATCGGCCTCGCACTGCGCGGCTACCGGCCGGTGTGCGAGATCCAGTTCGATGGGTTCGTGTTCCCTGCGTTCAACCAGATCACCTCGCAGCTCGCCAAGATGCGGATGCGGTCGCTCGGCACGCTGGAGCTGCCGGTCGTCATCCGCATTCCGTGCGGTGGCGGCATCGGCGCCGTCGAGCACCACAGCGAGTCGCCGGAGGCGTACTTCACCCACACCGGCGGCCTGCGCGTCGTCGCGTGCTCGAACCCGGCCGACGCGTACACGATGATCCAGCAGGCCATCGAGTGCCCCGACCCGGTGATCTTCTTCGAGCCGAAGCGCCGCTACTGGGACAAGGCCTCCGTCGACCCCGATCTGTCCAAGGCCGTCCCGTTCGACAAGGCCGTCGTCGCGCGTCCGGGCGAGGACGTGACCGTGCTCGCCTACGGGCCGATGGTCAAGACCTCGCTGGAGGCCGCGCAGGCCGACGAGCAGCACTCGATCGAGGTCATCGACATCCGCTCACTCAACCCGCTCGACGAGCAGACGGTGCTGGAGTCCGTACGCCGGACCGGCCGGTGCGTCGTCGTGCACGAGGCGCCGGTGTTCAACGGGTACGGCGCCGAACTGGCCGCGCGGATCACCGAGAAGTGCTTCTACCACCTGGAGGCACCGGTGCTGCGAGTCGGCGGCTTCTCCACGCCGTACCCGCCGTCCCGTCTCGAGGACCACTACCTGCCCGACCTCGACCGCGTCCTGGACGCCGTCGACCGGACCTTCGCGTGGTGAGCATGGGCGAGCTGAAGCAGTTCAAGCTGCCGGACGTCGGCGAGGGCCTGACCGAGGCCGACATCGTCAAGTGGCACGTGCGTCCGGGTGACACCGTCGAGGTCAACCAGACGATCGTCGAGATCGAGACGGCCAAGGCCGTCGTCGAGCTGCCCTGCCCGTACGAGGGGACCGTCGCCGAGCTCCTCGTCGAGGAGGGCATGACGGTCGACGTCGGCGTGCCGATCATCTCGGTCGCCGTCGGCGGCGACGTTCCGGTCACCGGGACGCCCGCGGAGGAGACCGCGCCGGCCGAGGGTGCGCGGGAGCCGGGAATCGAGGGCAGCCCCGCCCCGGCGGTCGACCCCTCCGCCCCGGAGCAGAAGCGCGTCCCGGTGCTGGTCGGCTACGGCGTGAAGGCGGGATCCACCAAGCGCCGGCCGCGCAAGGCGGCGGCTGCCGGCCCGGTCGCGGCGGCATCCGCTCCCGCGAGTGCCGCCGTACTGGCGGAGCCCGCTGCTCCCGTGGCCACGCCTCGGCCCGCCGGGAGTCGCGTCGCGGTGCTGGCCAAGCCTCCGGTCCGCAAGATGGCCAAGGATCTGGGCGTCGACCTGACCACGGTCACCGGCACCGGCCCGCAGGGGTCGATCACCCGGGACGACGTCCGGGGGGCCGCGGCGACGCCTGCTCCCGCGACGCCCGTACGGGCCGAAGGCGAGCGGCGCGAGGAGCGCATCCCCATCCGGGGCGTGCGCAAGCACACGGCGGCGGCCATGGTGCAGTCGGCGTTCACCGCGCCGCACGTCACCGAGTGGCTGCAGGTCGACGTCACCGAGACGATGAACGCCGTGAAGCGGCTGCGTGACCTGCCCGACTTCGAGGGCGTCAAGGTCTCGCCGCTGCTGCTCGCCGCCAAGGCGCTCCTGCTGGCGGTCCGGCGCAACCCGCTGATCAACTCGGCGTGGGACGAAGAGGCCCAGGAGATCGTGGTCAAGCACTACGTGCACCTGGGCATCGCCGCCGCGACCGAGCGCGGGCTGATCGTGCCGAAGGTCCGCGACGCGCACGACCTGTCGCTCCCGGACCTGGCGCGGGCGCTCGCCGACCTCGCCGCCACGGCGCGGGCCGGCAAGTCGACCCCGGCGGACCTGTCCGACGGCACCATCACGATCACCAACGTCGGTGTCTTCGGCATCGACGCGGGCACCCCGATCCTGACGCCGGGCGAGTCGGCGATCCTCGCGTTCGGTCAGATCAGGGACATGCCCTGGGTGCACGAGGGCGAGATCAAGGTCCGCAAGGTCACGACGCTCGCGCTGTCGTTCGACCACCGCATCGTCGACGGCGAGCTCGGCTCCGCCGTCCTCCGCGAGGTCGGCGCCATGCTCGAGGACCCCATGCGCATGCTCGCCTGGGGCTGAAGCCACCGGGGTCTCCGGGCCGGCGCAGGCCCGGAGACCCCTCAACAGCCGCCGCCGCGCACAGACGATCACTTCCTCAAGCTGGGTACGTTAAGTACTTGACGTACCCACAAGCGCACGTTCACTCGAAAGGCTGGGCTCCAGCGAGTCGGCCACGCAGCATTCCGGGCGCTGAGGCGTCTCTGGAATGTGGACATCGAAATGATCTCTTCCGCGCGGGCGCCCGCCGACGTCGGCGAGCTGTACCGCGAACACGCCGTCGGGCTCATCCGGCTGGCCATGTTGATGGTCGGCGATGGGCCGACCGCCGAGGACGTGGTCCAGGACGCCTTCCTCGGGCTGCACGACCGATGGCAGTCCCTGCGCGACCCCGCCGCCGCGCTGACCTATCTGCGGTCGGCCGTGCTGAACCGCTGTCGTTCCGTGCTGCGCCGCCGGGCCGTGGCGGGGCGGTTCCGGCAGCCGTACCAGCCGCCCGCGTGGTCGGCGGAGGACTGCGCGATGGAGGGGCAGGAGCGGCGCGCCGTACTGACCGCGATCGCACGGCTGTCCCGCCGCCAGCGTGAAGTCCTCGCCCTGCGTTTCTACTGCGACCTGCCCGAAGAAGAGATCGCCCGCACTCTGAAGATCAGCCGCGGCACCGTGTCGGCCACGACGTCCCGGGCCCTCGCCGCTCTCGCCAAGCTCCTGGAGGACGCCCGATGAGCACGCTCGAAGACCGCGTACGGGACGCCTACTCCATGGCCGACGGCTGGGGACCGGCCGCGCCTCCGCCGCTGCGCCGCCGCTCCGCACGCCGTAACCGGCTGAGGTTCGCCGCTCCCCTGGCGGCTGCCGCCGGGATGACGGCGGTGGTGTTCCTGGCGGTCGGCCTTCCGCACCGGGTGCCGGACGAGACCGGTCCCCGCGGCACCGGTCCGCTCACGGCGCCGAGACCATCCGGGGAGGCCCAGGTCGCGATCTACCTCTGCTCCAAGATCTCCGCGAACCCTTCCTGCCATCGGCAGGAAGCCACCCGGGAGCAGCAGGACGCGATCGACGCCGCGCTGAAGAAGATTCCGCAGGTACGCCGCATCGAGTACATCACATCGGCGGAGGCGTACGCCGAGGCGAAGAAGCAGTTCGCGGGAACGAAGATCGGGGACACCATCCGCCCCGGCGATATCCCGACCTCATTCCGGGTGACCCTGCGTCGGCCCGCCGACGTACGGGCGGTGCTGGAGGCGTTGTCAGGTCGGCCGGGTCTGGATCAGATCGTGACCGGATCGCGCTGATCCTCGCCCGCGTGGGGTTCTCCCGGCCTCGGACGAGGGAGAACCCCACAATAGGTACGACCAGGCGGCGAGGACTTACCTCGTGTGCCAGATCTGCCGGTCGGGGACCGGGTAACCCTGCGTCTGCACGATCACATTCGACCAGTTCTTGGTCCCCGCCTCCGCGATGAAGACATAGGGCTCTCTCGCACGGTGGATGTGCTCGATCGTCACGACGCCGTCACCGGTGAAGGACCACTTCTGGTTGGCAGCGGTCTGCTTGCAGGTGTTCGTCACGACAGCGTCGCCGCTGTTCAGCTTCTTGTTCTTGCCGAGGTTGATGTCCAGGCACTTGCCGGTGGCGGCGTTGACGAGGTGGTTTCCCCACTTGACCTGGAAGGTGAGCTGCTTCCTCTTGGCCGTGGTGCTCGTATCGCACTTCTTGATGTGCGCCTGGGCGTTCGCTGCCGTGCTGGTGATCACGATGCAGCTCCAGGACTCTTCGTTCAGAAAGTGGAAACTGCTCGCGGCGCTGGCCGGCGTGGCGGCCAGAGCGGGGACCAGCAGCGCGGTCGCGGCCGCCGCGACGGCAGCCATACTCCGTTTGCGCATAGCCCGTCCTTTCTCATCCGAGTTCATAACCGTCCTTGCCCCTGGTGGTGGCTCGCGGACGGGTCAGCTCCGCCAGGGAGCGTTGACGTTGTAGACGCGCTTGCCGATCGTGATCGCGCCGAACGCCCGGTACCTACCGGTGATCGAATCCTTCACCGGTCCGACGTAGTACCTGGCGCTGCCCACCTTCGCGGGAGCCCTGCCCTTGAATTGGAGCCCGATCATCATTTCGTGCTTCGAACGCGTGTACTTCCCGGCGGAACGCACGATCGCGCAGACATCTCGATGATTGGAATGCGGGTAGGACTTCACGTACGCATACACGTACGCGAAGGTGGTCTTGCCACTCTTGATGGCCGCCTTGTCCCGCGGCGTGGTGGACCAGCCCTTGCCGCACGAACCGTGGTCCGCAGCGTCGGCCGGGGCCGCGGTGACCGCGGCGAAACCGGCGAGTGACAGGGTGGCGACCGCCGATACGGCCAGCCTTCGACGAATGCCCATCTCTTTGTTCTCTCGCTCGGGCCATAATGCGGCTAACCGGTATGAGCGGAGCGAGCTTAGCGATCGGCTCTTTTCCGAGATAGACCGTCGGCGATAATTGGACCACCGGTCCCAAACACGACCGGGACCGGGGGCCCTACCGTCGGATCACCACGCGCCCGGGCGTCCCTGAGCGCCGCAGGTCAGGAGCAGGTCTGACGCTTGGCGGTGAGGTCGAGGGTCTTGCGGATGGAGCTGAGCCGCAGACGCTTGGACTCGGGGCAGAACTTGCTCAGCGGCAGGTTGTACTCGGCGTGGAAGACGGGCTTGCCGGCCTTGATGAACGGCTTGAGATCCGAGCACTCCTTGTACTCCGCGCACTGCTCGTTCACCGCGAAGTCGAAGTCCTTGACCAGGGACGGGATCTGGTCGAGGTCGTTCTTCAGCCCGACCGCCAGGCCCTTCTGGTGGGCGACGCGCGCGAGCATCCGGTTGAACGCCAGTTGGTGCTTCGCGGTCAGCGGGAAGCCCGACTTGTTCTGGTAGGCGTCGACGTTGTCCGGCTCGACACCGTCGAACCCCTTGGCCTTGCACTGATCCAGGCGCGCGGCCCAGATGTGCTGCAGTACGTCGATCCTGCGGATGTCGACCCAGCGTTCATTCGGCCACCCGTCGAGCTTCTTGCCGAGGATGGACTTGGGGAATTTGTTGTAGTCGGGCCGCCCTTTCTCCGCCGAGCCGATGCTCACGTAGCAGATGACCTTGCGGCCCTTCTTGTGCAGCGCGGTCACGGTGGACTTGGGCGTCTCGAACATGTCGACGTCGAAGACGCTCGCGTTGACCGACGTGTCGATCTTGCCACTGAGCTGCCACTGCCAGCTCACACCGACCTTCGGCCGCCACCAGGAGGTCGCCTGGGCCGTCGCCGACGACGCGCCGTGCGCGGCCACGTCCTTGGCCCCCGTGCCCGTGCTGCTGCAACCGGCGAGCGACAGGGCGACCAGGGTGAACAACACGTACCGATGACGCATCCGTGACATAAGCGATCAAGCTACCCGGCCCCCGCCCGGCCGTCAGGCGTTCAGCGAAGGGGGGCCGAACCCTCCTCTACAACCCCGACGACGGCGGCCTCATCGACGCGTCCCGAATTTTCGCGAACAGGCAGACACAGGCAGCGCTCTAGACAATACTCCTCGTAGTCGTCCTGATACGCTGAGCGAGGAGAACTCGAGGATGGTGGAGCCATGGCCATGCCGCAGCCGATCGAGGAAGAAGAGCCCCCCACGATCGAAGAGATCTGGGAGTGGACACCGTCGTACCCGGGCTTCCAAGTCGAGATCATCGACGGGAGTCTCGTCGTGAGCGCCCGCGGGAACTTCCGGCACGCCCGGATCAACTACTTCCTGCACACGGCCTTTCACGACGTCGCTCTGGAGAAGGGCTGGTACCTCTGCCACGAGCTCACCATTCACCTGGAGAGCAACCGCGACCGGATCGAGCCCGATCTGGTGATCGTGCCGCCGGATCCGCCGATGTTCGGGGACAGCGAGGTGTTCGGGCGCGGCGTCCTGCTCGTCGCCGAGGTCACGTCGCGCGGCAACGCCGTGCGCGACCGGTTCGCCAAGCCGCGTAACTGCGCGCTGAGTGGTGTCCCGCTCTACCTGCTCATCGACCCGGTCGACGAGCCGACCGCGATCACGTTGTTCAGCGAGCCGAGCGACGACGGATACCGCACGATCGATCGGGTGGTCGCCGGCGAGAAGCTGCGTCTCCCGGAGCCGTTCGACCTCACTCTCGACACGGCTTCACTGCGGTGAGGAAACCGGCCCCACCCCTGTGCGGGCGGGACCGGTCTCGGATTGATCAGGAGAGGAAGGACGCGAGGGGCGGGGCCAAGACGTCCCAGGAGACGTTGTGGTCCTGGCCGTCGAGGGTCGTGTGCCGGCCGGACGGCAGGGCGTCCAGCAGGGCGACGGCGGCGGCCGGAGCCCACGCGCCGGTCTCGGAGCCGGTCAGGACCAGAGTCGGGATCCCAACCTCTGTGAGGCCGGCCGGGAGACCGCCGTCGCCGACGATGGCGGCGTCATGGGCGAGGGTCGGGGCGATGGCCTCCATGGACGCCCACATCGGGGCCTGACGCATCTGGTCGATCACGACGGGTGGCATGCCGACGAAGCGCATGAACAGCGCCATGGCGTCACCACGACGGTCTTCGGCCAGGCAGGTCGTCAGCTCGGTGACGTACGCGCGGGCGCGCCGGGGTGCGTCGGCGTCGAGCTGGAACGGCGGCTCCCACAGGGCGAGCCGAGTGACCGGCAGGCCCGCGGCCGCGGCGCGCAACGCCAGGATCGCGCCGGAGGAGTTGCCGAACACGGCCGCGGAGTCGCCGGCCTCCGCGATCAGCGCGGCGAGGTCCTCGATCTCGCGCTCGACCGCGTACGGCGGGGTGTCTCCGCTGTCGCCGCGGCCTCGCCGGTCGTAGTTGAGGACCGTGTGTCCGGCCGACAGCAGTTCGGCCAGCGGCGAGTGGACGCCGCGGGTGCAGGACGCGCCGCTCACCAGGATGATCGGGCTCCCCGATCCCAACTGGTCGAAGGCGATCGCGGTGCCGTCGGCGGATTGTGTGACGTTCATGGTCTCGGCCTTTCCGGTGTTCCGATCTCACGCCACCTACGAACGGCCTCGCGTCAGAGGGACAGCCCACCGGCGGAGATCTCGGCGAATCTCCGCTCCAGGTAGCGGCGCTCCGGCCCGGTGGGTGCCAGGGCCAGGGCCGACCGGTAGGCGCGGGCGGCCTCGGGAAGGCGTCCCTGACGGCGCAGGAGGTCGGCCTGAGCGGCGGGCAGCAGGTGATGGTCGGGCAGATCGGACTCCAGGGCCGCGAGAAGGGCCAGTCCCCGCCCCGGGTCGACCATCCCCACGGCGATCGCCCGGTTCAGCCGGACGATCGCGGATGGGACGAGCGCCTCGAGACGGCGGTAGAGGGCCGCGATCTCAGCCCACGGGGTCTCTTCGAAGGAGGGTGCGGTCGCGTGGCACGCGGCGATCGCGGCCTGGATCTGGTACGGCCCCACGCGCCCGTGGCGCAGCGCCTGGTCGAGCACTGCCGTGCCCTCAACGATCCGCTCGTGCTGCCACTGGGAACGGTCCTGTTCCTCCAGCGGCACCAGTTCGTCGCCGTCGAGCCGGGCCGGGCGCCGGGCGTCATGAAGCACCATCAGCGCCAGCAGGCCGGCGGCCTCCGGCTCCTCCGGCATCAGCCGGACGAGCAGGCGGCCCAGCCGGATCGCCTCGTCCGAGAGGCCCTGCCGGATCAGTGCGTCACCGCCGCTGGCCGCGTACCCCTCGTTGAAGAGCAGGTAGAGGACGCCCAGCACGGAGTCGAGCCGTTCGGGCAGCAGTTCCGGGGACGGTATCTGGAACGGGATCCCCACGTCACGGATCCTGCCTTTGGCCCGGGTGAGCCGCTTGGACATGGTGCCCTCCGAGACCAGGAAGGCCCGGGCGATCTCGGCCGTGGTCAGGCCGGCCAGGGTGCGTAGCGTGAGCGCGACCCGGGCCTCGAACGGCAGTGCGGGATGGCAGCACGTGAACATGAGCCGCAGCCGGTCGTCTGGGAATGCATCCGCCGTAGGCACGGCGGGATGCGCGGCCAGTTCGCGCATCTTGGCGACGCCCACAGCGGCCCGGCGGAGCCGGTCGATCGCCTTGTTGCGCGCGGTCGTGGTGAGCCACGCGCCCGGCCTCGGCGGGATCCCCTCCGTCGGCCACCGCTGGATCGCCTGGGTGAAGGCGTCCTGCGCGCAGTCCTCGGCCAGGTCCCAGTCGCCGGTCAGCCGGATGAGCGTCGCGACGACCTGGCCCCATTCCTCCCGGAACAGGCCCGCGATCGTCGACTCGACGTTCACGGCTGTACGGCTCGTAGCTCGATCGTCCCGTGGCGCGCCACCGGATGGGTCCGGGCCGCCTCGACCGCCTCTTCGCGCGAGGCGCACTCGATCAGACTGAATCCGGCCACGACCTCCTTGGACTCGGCGAACGGGCCGTCCGTGAGAAGAACCTCGCCATCGCGGACGCGGACGGTCGTGGCGTCAGCCGGTGGTTCCAGCCCACCGGTTGTGATCAGGTTTTCGCCGCGGGCCGTGGCCCAGGCCTTGCAGGCGGGCAGGAAGTCCGGGTCGGCGAGCATCGCCTCGTACGCCGGCCCGTCTCCGCATATCAGCAGCAAGTACTTCACAAAGCGAGCCTAAGGCGACGCGGTTCGGGTCGTACGTGCGAGCGCGATCGCCGGGATCACGCCGATCGCCGCCAGCAGGGCGAGCCAGTGACCGGTGGTGGCCATGGCGGACGCGGACGCGTGCGCCGACGTGGCGTGGGCGGCGGCGTGGTCCCGCAGCGCGAGGAACACCGTGCCGAAGATGGCGACGCCCAGCACCTGGCCCAGCTGCATCGTGGTGGTGAGCAGGCCGCTGGCGTCGGCCGCCTGGGAGAGCGGGACGTGCAGCAGCGAACGGGCGAGCAGCGGACTGACCGCCAGGCCCATGCCGACCCCGTCCAGCGCGAGCGCCGCCCACATCAGCGCGCCGCCGCTCGCCCCGGTGCGTACGGCCGCCGAAATGCCGAGGTAGGCCACAGCGCACAGGGCCAGCCCGGCGGGCGGGAGCACGCGGTGGGTGACGGCCGGCAGCGCACGCCAGTAGAAACCGACGAGCCCGAACGTCGCGGCCATCGGGAGATAGGTGAGGCCGACCCGCAGGGCGCTGTCGCCGAGACCGGCCTCCAGGTGGAGGGTGCAGACGAAGAGGAACCCTCCGTAGCCCACCTGCATGGCGGCGAGCGCGCCGATCCCGGCTCTGATGCCAGGGTTGCGCAGCACCGCCGGGTCCAGCAGGGGATCCCTACCACGTCCCGCTGCGCGCCGTTCGACCGGAATGAAGATCCCGGCCAGGACGACTCCGGCGCCGATGCAGCCGAAGTTCCACGCCGGCCAGCCTTCCTCACGGCCGAGGACCAGCGGCAGCACGATCAGGAACGCCGCCGAGGCCGCGATCGCGAGACCGAGCACGTCCAGGCGGCGGGCCGTGCTCGGCTCGTCGGCGGGCACGAGGCGCGGCACCAGAAGGGCGAGGACGACGCCGAGCGGTACGTTGACGAGGAAGGCCGGCCGCCAGGTCAGCCCGAACAGGTCCGCGCTGACGAGCAGTCCGCCGATCACCAGGCCGGCGACCGAGCCGAGCGACAGCACCACGCCGTACGCGGACAGCGCCTTCGCGCGCGCCGGGCCGGTGAATCGCGTCTGGATGAGACTCATGATCTGCGGCACCATGACCGCCGCCCCCGCGCCCTGGAGGAACCGGCACGCGATCAGTACCCCGGCCCCCGGTGCGACGCCGCAGGCGAACGACGTCGCGGTGAACACGATGACGCCGAGAAGATACATCCGCCGCCGGCCGTACAGGGTGCCGAGCCGTGCCCCGGTGATGAGCAGCATCGCGTACGCCGCGGTGTAGCCGCCCACGACGAGTTGGAGTGACGCGCCCGAGGCGTGCAGGTCGTCGCCGATGGCGGGCATCGCGACGTTCACGATGAAGACGTCCAGCAGTCCCATGAACTGGCCGAGCAGCAGCACGGCGAGCATGAGCCAACGTCGCCCCTCCCCCTCACGAGTCGCTTCGGCGCGCTGCGATGCGAGCACCGGTCTGGTCATGACGGTCTCCGTTCGGTAGGTCGCGGGCGGCTCTGGGAAGAGCCCGCCGGTACATACCGAGCGGCCGGGTCCGATTCATCGGACCCCGATTTCCACGTTCTCCGTCGCCGCGGAGCGATGAGTTCGCCGCTCCCGCGGAGTACGTACACGTGAGGAGGAATTCATGGGCATGGTGGTGGGCGACCGGGACCTGACGGAGCGACGACCGCGGAGGGTAGTGTCGAGTCTCCGCGGTCCAGGGGAAGGCGTGACGCAGGTGCCGGTCAGCGAGGACTTCGAGCGCCGGGCCGATCCGTACCGGTCGGAGCTGCTGGCGCACTGTTACCGGATGCTGGGGTCGGTCCACGAGGCCGAGGACCTCGTCCAGGAGACGCTCCTGCGGGCGTGGCGGGCGTACGACCGGTTCGACGAGCGGCGTGCGTCCCTGCGCACGTGGCTGCACCGCATCGCGACCAACGCCTGTCTGACCGCGCTGGAGAAGCAGGCCCGCAGACCGCTGCCGTCGGAGATCGGCGCTCCCGGCGACGACCCCGAGCAGCCGCTCGTGCCGGGGCACGAGGTGCCCTGGCTGCAGCCGCTTCCGGACGCGATGCTCCGGACCGACCCGAACGACCCGGCCACCGTCCTCGTCACCCGGGGCAGCCTCCGGCTGGCGTTCGTCGCCGCCATGCAGCTCCTGCCTCCGCGGCAACGCGCCGTGCTCATCCTCCGCGACGTCCTCGACTGGTCGGCCGCCGAGGTGGCCGGCGCCCTCGAGACCACGCCGGCGGCCGTGAACAGCGCACTACAGCGCGCCCGGGCCCGGCTCGCGGAGGCCGCCGTGGGCGAGGACGAGATCAGCGAGCCGACCGACCGGCGGCACCGCGCGCTGGTCGACCGCTACGTCGCGGCGCTCGAGAACGCCGACCTGGCGGCGCTCGAACGGCTGCTTACCGAGGACGCCATCCTGGAGATGCCGCCGTTCCTGAACTGGTACGTGGGCAAGGGCGACTACATCGGCTTCATCGCGCGCTGTTTCCGGCTCCGGGGCACCGGCTGGCGGATGTTCCCGGTCGGCGCCAACGGTCAGCCCGCCGTCGCCGCGTACGTCCCCGGCGACGACGGCGTTCTCCGCCTGCACACGCTTCAGGTGTTCACGGTCGCCGACGCGGGGATCGCTCGGACGACGGTGTTCCAGGACCCCGGCGTGTTCGCCGTCTTCCGCTTGCCGCCCACCGTGGACGCCGGCTCCGGCCTGCTCAGCGTCCGGTGACCTTCGCGGCGCAGGTCGAGGCGCGAGGCGTCAGTGTGGGAGGCAGGCGCTGTGACTCGGCCTTCTCGTCGGCCATCAGCCGGATCAGCAGCTCGAGGGATCGCCGGCCGATCTCGCGCATCGGTACGGCGACGCTGGTGAGCGGGATCGGCAGCTCCGCGGCCAGGGGAGTGTCGTTGTATCCCATGATCGCGATATCCGTTCCGACGCGCAGACCGTGATCGCGGGCCGCGCCCAGGGCGCCGATCGCCGCGAAGTCGTTCACCGCGAAGATGGCCGTCGGCCGGTCCGCGGATCGGAGCAGCTCGTCCGCGGCGGCTCGCCCGCCGGCGGTGTCGAACGGTGAGTGCAGCACGCGCGTGTCGGGGATGTGGATGCCGTGGTCACGGTAGTGGTCGACGAACCCGGCGGTACGGTCGGCGCCCGTGCTGGCGAACGGGAGACCCGCGATGACGGCGACCTCGGTATGGCCGAGGCCCAGGAGGTGCTCGGCCGCCAGCCGGCCGCCGAGCCGGTCGTCGGGCGTGACCGAGGGATGATGGCCTGACCTGCGGTTGGCCAGGACGAACCGCACGCCGTCCGCGGCCAGCCGGTCCAGAAAGCCGTCGTCGAGGCGGGCGTCGCCGAAGATCAGGCCGTCGACGCGGCGGGCGAGGAGCGTCTTCGTCCGCGCTCGCCGGTTCGCCTCATCGTCCAGGCTGTTGGCGGCGATGGTCGTGAGCCCACGTTCACCGGCGGCTTCGTCGATGCCCTCGTAGATCGTCGCGAGCACGAGGTCGGACACGCGCGGGACGAGGACTCCGATGAGCCTGCTGCGCCCCGTACGCAGACCGCTGCCGTGGGGATCGGGCTGGTATCCCAGCTCGGCCGCCAGGCTGCGGATGCGTTCGGCGGTGTCGCCGGAGGCCGCGCGCGCTCCGTCCTCGGCCGGACCGTTCAGCACCCGGGAGACGGTCGAGACGTGGAGCCCGAGCTGATCGGCGATGGACCGCAGAGTCACCGGGCGAACCTTCGGACCCGCCACGAACGCCACACCTCCTTACGGCACCGGCTCACCCTACGCCGATGGCCGCATCGCGGGGTAAGTAAGTGAGCCCGCACCTCTTGACGGCCTCCGGGTGTCGCGTTCATGCTAACCCAAACGTTTGGCCCAAACGTTTGGGCAACGAGAAGGGAGCCCCGCGATGACGACCACCTCTCCTCACGAGCCGGCCGCCGCCCCGGCGCGCGTCGCCGTGATCCAGTTCGACCCCCAGGTCGGGCTGGAGAACCGCGGCGCCAACTCCGAACAGGCGCTCGCCCTGGCGGCCCAGGCCGCCGAGGACGGGGCCACGCTGATCGTCCTGCCGGAACTGGCGGCGACGGGCTACAGCTTCCGCGGACGCGCCGAGGCCTTCGAGCACGCGGAACACGTCCCGGACGGCGAAACGGTCAGGACCTGGGAGTCCTTCGCCCGGCAGCACGGGGTACACCTGGTCGGCGGCCTCGCCGAACGCGACGGAGTGCGCCTGTACGACACGGCCGTCCTCGTCGGGCCGGACGGATACGTGGGCCACTACCGCAAGGCTCACCTGTGGAACCGGGAGAAGCTGTGGTTCACCCCCGGTGACCTGGGCTTCCCGGTGTTCGAGACACCGATCGGGCGGATCGGCCTGCTGATCTGCTGGGACATCTGGTTCCCCGAGGTCCCCCGGCTCCTGGCCCAGCAGGGCGCCGACATCATCTGCAGCGTCAACAACTGGGTGTGGACGCCACCGCCGATCTTCGACAAGAGCGGCCGGTGCATGGCCTCGTACCTGACCATGACCGCCGCGCACGTGAACAACGTGTTCATCGCCGCCGCCAACCGGGTCGGGTCCGACCGGGGCGCCCGCTTCCTCGGCTGTTCGCTCATCGCCGGGACCAATGGCTGGCCCATCGGCCGGGTGGCGGGCGCCGAGGAGGAGACCATCCTCACCGCCGACATCGACGTCGTCTCCGCCCGCAGCGCCCAGATCTGGAACCAGCTGAACGACCTGATCCGGGACCGGCGCACCGACCTGTACGATCCGATGCTCGGCTACACGCTGAGCCCCGCGGCCCCCCGCTGATCAGGCGGCCGCGATGACCACGACGACAATCCGCGCACCCGAACGCCTGCACGCCCTGCGGCTGTGGGCCGCCGCCGGTGCGGTCGTCGCCCTCGCCGCGCTCCTGGCGCTGTCGCTCACCCTTGCGCGGCCCGGCCTCCCTGCCGCCGTGGCGGGCTACCCGTCCTGGAAGCTCGGCTACACCCATCCGGCCTGGTACGTGGACTGGATCCTCGGTGACACCACCGAGGCGACGCTGGCCAAGTCCGCTCTCGGCGGCCTGTTCATGATCGCGGGTGCGGCCTTCGCGCACCTGGCTCGCCGGGCCCGATACACAGGGTTCACACAGGCATGCGGCACCGGGCTGTGGCCCTGGGTCGCGGTCAGCGGAGGCCTGGGAGTGGTGGCGAGCAACCTGCTGTGGGGGTGGACGCTGTCGACGCCGGACAGCTGGCAGCCGACGTTCGTACCGTTCGTGTCCGTGCCACCCGCGATCGTGATCCTGTATGGGGAGGGCTGGCTCGTCGCCGTGACCGGGGCCGCGCTGGGGGCCACGCTCGTCACGCCCATCGCCCTGCTGCTGGTGAACCAGGTGTGCGTCCCGCTCGGCCTGTCACCGGTGGTGGGAAGCGTGCTCGCCATGTCCCTCGGCGGCGTCATCGCCTGCTCGATCTGCCGGAGGCTGCCCTGGATGCCCCGCCTGCGGACGCCCGCTGAGTCGGTGCCATCGGGTCAGGTCCGCCACACCGTCTCCTGGGTCCCGCGCCGGATTCTCGCGGACTTCACCGAGGCCCATTTCTACGGCAACGAGTGGGCCGGAGCCGGGCTCCTGCTCGGCTGTGTGCTGCACTTCCTGCTGAATCCCGCCGCGCCCGCCTACGGCAGCGGCCTGCTGCCGCAGCTTCTCGTCTCCCAAGTCCTGACGGCGGCCTGCGGGGTGATGCTCTGGCGTGGCCGCTGGACGGCCCACGGCTGGTATCCGACCTTCGTCCCGGTCGTGTCGGTCGCCCCGGCCACCGTCCTGGCCTTCGGTGGAACGATCCCCGCGATCATCTCCGGAGCGCTGCTCGGCGCGATCACCGGACCGCCACTCGCGGCGGCGCTGGCACGCCGGCTGCCGCGACACCTTCCGCCGATGGTCGCCTACACCGCCACCATGGCCCTGTGCACGGCCACGATCATCCCGCTGCTCGGCCTGTTCCCCGGCCTCCGGCACTCATGAACCTCGCCCACTGAGAGGAAGTCTCCTTGTCCTCGTCCCTCGCGAACTCGGGCCACTTCGCCGGCCGGTCGCTCAGCGACCTCGCCTCGGACCTACGGCGGCGACGGACCACGGCGGTCGACCTCGTGCGGCACGCGCTGGACGCCATCACCCGCCTCGATCCGGTCGTCAACGCCTTCGTGACCGTGGCCGCCGACGAGTCACTGACGGCGGCCCGGCAGGCGGACCGTGAACTCACCGACGGCGTCGACCGGGGTCCGCTGCACGGAATACCGGTCGCGGTCAAGGACCTCATCATGGTCGCGGGCCGGCCCGTGAGCATGGGTTCACGGCACTATGCCGGCCACGTGGCCGGCACCGACGCGGCCTGTGTCCGGCTCCTCCGAGAGGCGGGCGCGATCGTGGTCGGCCAGACCACCACCCACGAATTCGCCTACGGCCCCACCGGGGACCGCTCGGCCAACGGCCCCTCCCGCAACCCGTACGATCCCGCGCGGATGACCGGCGGCTCCAGCGGCGGAAGCGCCGCCGCCGTGGCAGCGGGAATGGTCCCCCTCGCCGTCGGTACGGACACCGGTGGCTCCGTACGGATCCCCGCGGCTCTGTGCGGGATCGCGGGATTCAAGCCCGCGTACGGCGTGATCCCAACCGATGGTGTCTTCCCGCTGTCCGCGACGCTGGACCACGTCGGTCTGCTCGCCGCGAGCGCACACGACTGCCGAATCGCCTACCGGGCACTGCTCCCGGAGCGGACACCACCGGTGGGCCGCGCGCCCCGTGTCGGCCGGCTCGACACCCGCCCCCTGTTCCCCGTCGACGCCCGCGTCCTGCACTCGGCGCGTACGGCGCTGGAATCCTCGATGGGTAAGGATGTGCTCCGCATCCCACCCGGAGTCGCCGAAGAGCTGCGTGAGGCGTTCATCGCCATCCAGAGCGGCGAGGCCGCCGCCGTACACGCCGACCGCCTGGCCGAGCGACCCGACCTGTTCGACCCCGAAGTCCTCGAACGCCTCCGATCAGCCGCCACCGTGCCCGCCTGGAAGTACGTCTGGGCGCTACGGGCACGACCCCGGCTCGCCGACGCCGTCGACGCGCTGTTCGAACGCCATGACGTCCTCACGCTGCCCACCGTGCCGCTCACCGCACCGCTCATCGATCAGCGGAACACCCGGCTGGACGACAGGCAGGTGCGCGTACGCGACGCCCTGCTCGCCCTGACCAGCCCATGGAACGTGCTGGGCCTACCCGCGCTCACCATCCCGGCCGGGACGGTCGACGGACTGCCCACTGGGCTGCAACTCATCTGCCGGACCGGCCAGGAAGAACTGCTCTTCGAAACGGCCGCGCTCACCGTTGGAGAACCACATGTCCACTGATCACGAGATCCTGGAACTCCCCGGCTTCGCGCTGGAGAACGGAGGCACGCTGCAGCCGGCCCGGCTCGCCTACCAGACATACGGCCGGCTGAACTCCAGTAAGACCAACGCCGTCCTGTTCCCCATCTGGTTCGCCGGCGACCACCACTCCAACGAATGGCTCATCGGCGAGGACCGGGCACTGGACCCGCGCGAGTACTTCATCATCGTGCCGAACCTGTTCGGCAACGGGGTGTCGTCTTCCCCTTCCAACACCCCACCGCCGCACGGTGCCGCCGACTTCCCCGCGATCACCATCCGCGACAACGTCCGGGCCCAGCACGTTCTGGTCACCGCGCACTTCGGCATCGAACGGCTCGCGCTCGTCCTCGGGTGTTCCATGGGCGCCCTGCAGACCTATCAATGGGCGGTCGGCCATCCCGAGATGGTCGCCCGTGCACTGCCGTTCTGCGGGGCACCGGAGACCTCCCCGCACAACGTCGTGTTCCTCGAAAGCCTGCGGGCGGCTCTCACCCTGGACGCCGCCTACCAGGGCGGACGCTACACCGCGCCACCGCTGGCGGGGATCAGGGCGTTCTCCCGTGTATACGCCGGTTGGGGCTTCTCCCAGGCCTTCTACTGGGAGGAGACCTACCGGCAACTCGGCTTCCCAACCCTGCAGGACTTCCTGACCGGATTCTGGGAGGCCAACTTCATCGACCAGGACGCCAACGATCTGCTGGCGATGCTGTGGACATGGCAGCACGCCGATGTCTCCGCCACACCCGGAATGGAAGGCGACATCAAACGCGCCCTCGGCTCCATCACGGCGAAGACCCTCGCCCTCCCCGCGGAAAAGGACCTGTACTTCCCGCCCGAAGACGAGATCCGCGCCGCACAGTACATCCCCGGCGGCGAGGCCCGGGTGATTCCCGGAATCTGGGGCCACCTGACCGGCGGAGGAGCCGACCCCACCGGCGCCGCCTTCATCGATGCCGCTGTCCGCGACCTTCTCGCCACAGAGGTCGCCGACGCGAAGTAGTCATCGCCCGGATGCCCCACGGCCCGATCCGGCCGTGGGGCATCCGGGGTCAGCCGAAGTCATACGGCGTGAGGCTCGTGGAGTTCACCGCCGCGTACGTGCGGCGCGCGAGGTCACTCCGGGTGAGTGGGCATGTTGCCGTTGCCGCGCCCTTCGGTGAAGACGTCGGTCTCCGGGTTCTTGGGCTGGCGGTTCATCAGGACGATCTGCAGGATGAACGACGCGCCGCCCACCGCCATGAAGATGACGCCCAGAGCGGGCAGGTCGATGCCGCTGATGTGCGCCTTGATGGCCCACTTAAAGATCGCACCGATGGTGATCAGGAAGATGCTGACGCCGAACCCCACCGTGCCTCCGACCCAGGCCGATCCGCCAAACCCAACTACGAGTAAACACCCGTGCGCTGCGACGCACCACCCTATCGACCCCGCCGATCAGCCGACGACCTCACGAGTACCGGGATCCGTACTCTTCGACGAGATCTCGGATCTCTGGGAGTTCTCGGAACGGGCGCAGACAGGTGAGGACAGTGTGGGAGCGCCGGGCGGTGCGTTCGCTCGGCATGTTCGCCGACAGCTCCAGCATGCGGCGAGTGGTATGCGCGGCCTCTTCGGGCTCGTTCGCGTCCGCCAGGGCCACTGCGAGCCAGGACAGGTAGAGCGCGAGCTCCCGTGTATGGGTGCTGTCGTACCTGCCAAGAACCTCGGTCAGGATGGGCACCGCTCGCAATGGACGCCGCAGCTCCACGTAGACACGGGCTTCCATGATCCGAAGCTCGCTCTCGTCGACCCAGTAGAGATACGCAGGCTCATCTTCAGAGCCGCCCCGGGCGAGGGCTTCAGACGCCTCCCCGAGTGCCCGGATCGCCGATGAGGTCTGATCGGTCTTCGCGTACGTCCAGGCGAGACGATCCCAAAAGAGCGCTTTCGCTCGAGGCGGCGCGTCATCACCTGCCTCGCCGAGTGCTGCGGAGGCGAGAACCGTCCCGGTCTCGCGGCTCCCCGCGTTGGTCTCGTGGTAGGCGAGAGAACCGACCAGATTGGCCGCCAAGGCGCGGTCACCGGCCTCACGTGCGGCGCTGATGCCCAGCCGATAGACCTCCTGGGCATGCTGATCTCGCCCCGCGTCGCTGGCGATCCAACCGGTGATCTGCGCGAGTTCGCCGATGGCAGAGAGAAGTGACTGGCCGACTTTCTCTGTAAAGCCGGCCTCCCGGTGCAGGGTCAGCGCCATGTCGAGTTCACGCATGGCCAGGCCGATCAGATCTCCGCCGGCCAGTACGTCGTCGGCGAGACGTAGCCGATGAATTCGAGTGAACAGGTCGGCGACCGTGTCGCGGCCGATGCGTCGTCCGGCGGCGTCGCGGAATCGGCCGAACGGGGTGTCATCCTGCGCGGCCGATTCCGCTGCGATCTCCGTATCCGGGTGACGTCCTGCCGACCGATCGCTGCCACCGAGGTAGGCCCTGCGCTCTAGCTCATCTAATGACACTCCCAGAACCTCGGCGAGGTACGGCAGCCAGAACCTCGGCGTACGTTCCCCTCGCTCGTACCGGCTGATCTCGTGCCGGGTGACCGTAGGGCATCCGGAGAGTTCGCAGAGGATCTCGGCGAGACGTCGCTGGCTCTTGCCCGCCTCTCGACGGAGGTGCGCTAGATATGCACCGAATTCTTCGCTATTGCCACTTCGCATCGATCCTCCCTTTTCGCAAAACGCCCACCGGTCCCCTCTATGGCCCCCTCTCGGGCTCCCCTTCACGCCGCGAGATCGAGGTGTTATAGGGACCGATAGCGACGCATCTAAAACGAATCGTAGAGCGTTAGCGGGAGGAAGTCTCCATGACCGCTGCACCGGCAGATCCATCTCGAGGGGCCGCCCGCCAAGAGCGGGCGATCAGGACGCACCTAGACGAGCTCCGAGCGGCTCTGACGGGTCGCGGTCTGACGGTGCGGGTCGGGACGAGCGCGCTGATGGCCTGGAATCCCGCTGCGTCGGCGACCGGCGACCCGCGCGGGCAGGCGATGAACCCCGGCCTGTCGCAGTACGTCGCGATCGCATCAGACGACGGATCGCTCAACTGGTACTGGTGCTGGACCGGCCCTGCCCGCGACGCGCCGCTGGAGAGCGAGTACATGTGCCCGGCTGAGGAGATCGATCGGGCCGCCGACCTGATCGCCCGGGTCCTGCACGTCGAGGACACTGACAAGGATCGGCCGTGACCGGCCCGTGGGTCGCCGGAGCGGCGGTGCCGTCGCCACGGCCGCGATCCGAGTTGTCCGATACGCGGGTCGATCAGCCATTAGCCCGCTCGTACGAGGTGGACGCGACGATGTGGCTCGCGCGGTTGCGGGCCGAGTTCCCCCGCTGGGGCTTCCTCTTCGATCCGTGGAGATGGATCTGGATAGCCGTACGGGGACGGCACCAGATTGAGGTCGCGCGGACGGCGATCGAACTGCGCGACGTTCTCCACGGCCGACATCCCCGTTGAGCACCGTGATGGTCACGTACCGAAAGCTCGGTAATGCGGTCGTCTGACGTGTTCCATGCGGCGATTGTCCGGTTTGGCCTCGCTGATACCGAGTCTTTCGTACCGCCCCGGAGCGGCGAGGTCCCGCCGCTGCGGGCAGGCGGCGGGACCTCGGTGAGCACTTGTCAGGTGGTCTGGGTCAGAAGGCCTCTTCGGGGAGGTCCATCAGGTCGCCCGTGGTGGCCTCGGTGATGGCGCGCTCGGCGGCGATCTTCGGCAGTTGGGTCGCGCAGAAGAACTGCGCGGCGGCGATCTTGCCGGTGTAGAAGGCGCGGTCGGCGTCGGAGACCTCGCCGCCCAGCCTGGCCAGCGCGATCTCGGCCTGGCGGCAGAGCAGCCAGGCGATGACGACGTCGCCGAGGGCCATGAGGAGGCGGGTCGTGTTGAGGCCGGCCTTGTAGATCTCCTCCGGACGCTCCATGGAGCCGAGCGCCCAGCCGATCATCGGGTTGAGGATGCCCTGGGCGTCTTCGAGGGCCTTGCCGAGCAGGGCCCGCTCGTTCTTGAGCCGGCCGTTGCCCGCGTCGCTCTCGACGAACTCCTTGATCTGCCCGGCGAGGTGCTGCAGCGCCTCGCCGTTGTCCCGAAGGATCTTGCGGAAGAAGAAGTCCATGCCCTGGATCGCCGTGGTGCCCTCGTACAGCGAGTCGATCTTGGCGTCCCGGATGTACTGCTCGATCGGGTAGTCCTGGAGGAAGCCGGAGCCACCGAGGGTCTGCAGCGACTGGGTCAGCACCTCGTACGCCCGCTCGGAACCGACGCCCTTGACGATGGGCAGGAGCAGGTCGTTGACCTTCTCGGCGAGCTCGTCCGGCTCTCCGGCGGCCTCGGCCAGCTGGACCTTGTCCTGGTAGCTGGCGGTGTAGAGGACGAGCGCCCGCATGCCTTCGGCGTAGGCCTTCTGCAACATGAGGAGGCGGCGTACGTCGGGGTGGTGGGTGATGGTGACGCGCGGGGCTGCCTTGTCGGCCGTCTTGGTGAGGTCCGCGCCCTGCACGCGCTCCTTGGCGTACTCCAGCGCGTTGAGGTAGCCGGTGGACAGCGTCGAGATCGCCTTCGTGCCGACCATCATGCGGGCCTGCTCGATGATCATGAACATCTGCTTGATGCCCTCGTGGACGTCGCCCACGAGGTAGCCGACGGCCGGGTGCTTCTCGCCGAAGGTGAGCTCGCAGGTCGTGGAGACCTTCAGGCCCATCTTCTTCTCGACGTTGGTGACGTAGGCGCCGTTGCGCTCGTGGAGTTCACCGGTCTCGGTGTCGACGAGGTACTTCGGCACGATGAACATCGACAGGCCCTTGGTGCCGGGTCCGGCGCCCTCGGGGCGGGCCAGCACGTAGTGCAGGATGTTGTCGGCCATGTCGTGCTCGGCGCTGGTGATGAAGCGCTTGACGCCCTCGATGTGCCAGGTGCCGTCGGGCTGCTGGATCGCCTTCGTACGGCCGGCGCCGACGTCGGAGCCCGCGTCGGGCTCGGTCAGCACCATGGTGGAGCCCCAGTGCTTCTCGATCGCGATCTGGGCGAGCTTCTTCTGCTCTGGGGTGCCGATCTTCCACAGGAGCCAGGCGAAGCTCGGGCCGCTGGAGAACATCCAGATGGCCGGGTTCGCGCCGAGGATGAGCTCGGCGACGGCCCAGTGCAGGCTGCGCGGAGCGTTCATGCCGCCGAGGTCGGTCGGCAGCTCCAGGCGCCACCACTCGGCGTCGTTGAAGTAGGCCCGGAAGGACTTCTTGAAGCTCTCCGGCATCGTGACCGCGTTGGTCTCGGGGTCGAACACGGGCGGGTGGCGGTCGGCGTCCTCGAACGACTCCGCGAGCACCCCGATGGCGAGGCGGTTGACCTCGTCCAGGACGCTGCGCGCGGTGGCCTCGTCGACCTCGCCGAACGGTCCGGTTCCCAGGATCTCCTGACGGCCGAGGACCTCGAAGAGGTTGAACTCGATGTCACGCAGGTTGCTCTTGTAGTGGCCCATGAACACCCCGTTGCTCTCGGGCGGGCGGGTCGCACCCGATTACGTACCAGTCAGTAACACGATGATGTTACCCGCCAGTAGCCGGACAGACAAACTCTGTCCCGAAAAATGGTCGTTTCTATAGGAACGGGCGGTAGCAACTGCGGGATGTCTCCAAGTGACGGCGGCTCGGAGACACCCGGGTGATCGTCGGACCAGGACAGCGGCACCATCCGCCGTGGTCCCGCCCCCTCCGCGACCTCACGGGCCGGAAGGAGAAGGCCATGGTCACGGAAGCGCACGCCGGCAAGCTCCGGCGCGAGGTCGGCCTCATCGGCCTGACGTTCTTCTCTCTCGGCTCCATCATCGGATCCGGCTGGCTCTTCGGCGCGATGAACGCCGCCAAGCACGCCGGACCGGCCGCAGTGCTCGCCTGGCCGCTGGCCGGCGTCATGCTGCTGACGCTCGCGCTCATCCACGCCGAGCTCGGCGGCATGTACCCGATGGCGGGTGCGACCGTACGGTTCTCGCACTACGCCTTCGGCGGCTTCGGCGGCTTCACCATCGGCTGGGCGAGCTGGATCTACTCGATGGCCATCGCGCCGATCGAGGTACAGGCGTCGCTGACGTACGCCTCCGCCATCGAGCCCCTGCACTGGCTCACCCACAAGGTGCACGGCACGGCGGTCGTCACCTTCCCGGCCGGATACATCGTCGCCGCCCTGCTGATGCTGCTGTTCACGATCATCAACGCGTTCGGGGTCAAGGTCTTCGCGACGGCGAACACCTACTCCGTCTGGTGGAAGATCGCCATCCCGCTGCTCACCGTCGTCACCTTCCTCTTCTTCCTCCACCCGGAGAACTTCACCGCGCAGGGCGGCTTCTTCCCGAGCTCGACCAACGGCATCAAGGGCATGTTCCTCGCCCTGCCGCTGGGAGTGATCTTCGCCGAGCTCGGCTTCGAGTCGGCCGTCGAGATGGCCGGTGAGGCGCGCAATCCGCGCCGTGACGTGTGGCGCGCCGTCATCTACTCGACGCTCATCGGCATCGCCATCTACACGCTGCTGCAGGTGGCATTCCTCGGCGCGCTCCAGCCCGGGGACATCGCGCACGGCTGGCCGAATCTCAGCTTCACCCACGACATCGGCCCGTACGCGGGTCTGGCCACCGTGCTCGGCCTGACCTGGCTCGTCGTCCTGCTGTACGCCGACGCGTTCATCTCACCGACCGGCACCGGGCTCATCTACACCGGCACCCAGGCACGTCTGCTGTACGGCATGGGCCGCGAGCGGTACATCCCCGACCGGTTCGCTTTCGTGAACACCCGCGGCGTGCCCATCTACGGCATCATCTTCGGCTGGATCATGGGGGTGATCCTGTTCCTGCCGTTCCCGGGCTGGGAGACGCTGGTCTCGTTCATCACCTCGGCGGCCGTGCTGATGTACACGGCGACTCCGCTGGCCATGGCGCACCTGCGCCGGGCCGATCCGCACCGGGACCGGCCGTTCCGGCTGCCGTGCGCGTCGTTCCTGAACCCGCTCGGCTTCGTCTTCGCCACGCTGCTGCTCTACTGGGCGAGCTGGCAGACGGTGTGGCGGCTGCTCGCCGCCGTGGTCGCCGGCTTCGTGCTGCTGACCATCTCGTACTACAGCCGGCCGGCGGCGGAACGGCCCAACCTGGAGATGCGGCACTCGGTCTGGATCTGGCCGTACCTCGTCGGCATGGGGATCATCTCCTACTACGGGGCGTTCCCGGGCGAGGGCGGGCTGTTCAGGTCGCACGAGGTGCTGCCCTTCGGATGGGACTTCCTGGTCGTCGCGGCCTTCGCGCTGGTGATCTACTACTTCGCGCTGGTGACGGCCCTGCCGTACGAGCGTGTCCAGGAGCACGTCGCGAGGGACGACTTCGAGCTCGCGGTGGAACCGGCCGCGCGTGCGGCGTGACGGCCCGGCGGCGTCGCGTGATTTGAAGTGGCGGGCGCGATCCGTTGATGATCTTATGCCCGGGTGTTCATGATGACCTTCCTGCGGGAGTTCCAGTATGGCCCGACGGCGACGACGAACCCGACCGGGCCTGGCTCGTCCAAGAGGCGCTCGAGGACTGACCGCGCAGCGCGGGACATCGAGATCGCAGCACAGCGCCGCGTCCGGCGGGGCCATGTCCCCGACACCAGCGGAGCCATGTCGCGACATACGTAACATTCGCCGCAAAGTGGTGATCAGAAACGCCTACGATGACGGTCTGTGCCCGATTCCCTCGCTTCCGTCGCCGCCTGGCTCGGCGGGCGGCGTCCCCGCCTGACCAGAGCCGAACAGCGACTCTGGGACGCCTACCCGACAGGGACACTCGTCTCGCTGGGTGACGAACGGCCACCGACCAGCGGCTCCCCGGGCCGTACGATCCGGGCCGAGGTGATCTCCGCGCTTCTCCTGGGAGCGTGCGAGCCGAAGCCGGGGCACGTGCCCGCCGTACGCCTCCGCGGGGCACGGATCAACGGGATGTTGAACGTCTCCGGCGGAGAGGTCGGCTGCGAACTCCGGCTGGAACGCTGCCTCCTGGAGAAGGCGCCGGACTTCTCCAACGCGCGTGCCCGGCAGATGCGCCTCAACGCCTGCCGCCTGCCCGGCTTCGACGGCGGCGGGCTGCAGACGGAGGGCTATCTGAGCCTGTCCGAGTCGCTCATCGAGGGCGAAGTGCGGCTGATGCGCGCGTCTCTGTCCGGCGGCTTCCGCATGAACGACGTGCGGCTGAGCAACCCCGGCGGCCATGCCCTGTCCGCCGGCGGTCTCACGGTCGACGCGGGCGCGTTCATCCGCAACTCCGACATCACCGGCGGAATGCGTCTCACCGGCGCCCGCATGACCGGTGGATTCTTCCTGTACGGGACGACCCTGCGCGACCAGGACTGTGTCCTCGACGGCGACAACATGATCGTCCAGGACCGCATGGAGTGCAGCGCGGGCTTCACCGCCGAGGGCCCGGTACGCCTGCGCGGCGCGCGGATCGACGGCACGCTCTCGTTCGACCAGGGCGCGCTCCGCGCGCCCGACCGGCGTGCGCTTCACCTCAGCCACGCCAACGTCAAGGAACTGATCCTCATCCCCCGCGAGCCGATCCAGGGAGAGGTCACGCTCGGGTACTCGCGCATCGACGTGATCCTGGACCGGCCCGACGTCTGGCCGGAGCGACTGCGGCTCAACGGACTCGTGTACGAGACGCTGCGCGGCGAACCCGAGGAGGGCCAGCGGCTCGACTGGATCTCCCGCGACCCGCACGGGTTCCGCCCGCAGCCGTACGAACAGCTCGCCTCCTGGCTGCGCCGGATCGGCCGGGACGACCTCGCCCGCAAGTGCCAGCTGGCCAAGCAGCGGGCCCGGCGACGGCAGCTCGGCCGGATCAGCCGGGCCTGGAGCGTCCTGCTCGACTGGACGGTCGGGTACGGCTACCGGCCCTGGATCGCCGCGGTGTGGCTGATCGTGCTCGTCGCCGTCGGCACCGTGGTCTTCAGCGTCGACCACCCGCGTACGATCAAGCAGCCGGACGAGCGGCCGCACTTTCACGCGCTGATCTACACCCTCGACCTGATGCTGCCCATCGAGACGTTCGGGCAGCGCAGCGCGTGGGACCCGATCGGCTGGTCCCGCTGGCTGGCCTGGACCCTCACCGGCACCGGCTGGATCCTGGCCACCGCCCTGATCTCCGGCGTCGCCCGGGTACTGCGCCCCTCCTGATGGCGGCGGTCGCCGAGCGAGCTCACGTCGGCGCGCCCAGTTCGCGCAATTCGACGGTCGTCAGTGTCACGCCTGGTGCGGCGAGGACGACGTGCACGGTCTTGGCGCGTTCGGCATAGGTCACCCAACGCACGGTGACGAGTTGGTCGACGATGGAAAGCCCACGCCCGTTCTCGATCAACTGCCCGCCGGCGTTCGAGGCGGGCAGGGGCCGGTGGTCGGGGTCGGTGACCGCGATGCGGACCCAACGATCACAGGCCGCCACCTCGAGACGCAGCGGCCATGCGTCGTCCGGCCAGCCGCCCAGCGCGGCGGTGGCGACGATGGCGTTGGTGACGATCTCGCTGGTGACCAGACCGACTTCGTAGGCGTCGAATGACAACCCGAAGACGCTGGCGACGGCGAACTCACGGGCCTTGGCGGCGTACTCCGGCCGAGCGCGAAGCGCCACCCAGGACGGTCGGTACGTGCGCGTGGTCGCGGACCGGACGCGCGTCTCGATGGGGGATTCTGTGCGACCGGCGATGGCCGCAGGGTCGGGTGTCACAGGGAAATCACTCCCCGCAGGGGATGGAGCGTGATGCTGCAATGACATCATCACTCTCTGTATCTGATTGGATACAGAGGATGCTGCTCTGGCTCAGAGCATGAACGCAATGACTTCGAGCATGGCTGACCACATTCGGTCATCGATTGATTGCCCTGAGTCATTATCAAGAGACTTGGCTTCATGCCTGAACCGCACAGTCCCACCGTCCGTGGACGTAAGCTCGCGAGTGAGCTCCGCCGCCTCCGTGAGCGCGCCGACTTGACCACCGAGGAGGCCGCCGCCCAGCTCGGCCAGGGCTGGAGCCGCTTCAAGGTGGCATACATCGAACGCGCCAGAACGAAGCCGACCACCCAGGCCATCACCGCGATGCTCGACCTGTACGGCGTGGACAGCGCCACCCGCGCCGCGCTCATGGAACTCGCCAAGAACGCCTGGCGACGCGGCTGGTGGACGGACTACTCGGATGTGTTCAACGGCTCATATGTGGCGCTCGAAGATGACGCCACCCGGATCGACGAGTGGGGCCCGCAGACCCTTCCCGGCCTACTGCAGACCGATGAGTATGCCCGCGAGATCATCCGTGCGGGACGGCGCGGAGACGAGGCGAACATTCAACGGCGCGTTCAGGCCCGCATGGCACGTAAGGCGCTGCTCAGCCGGAAAGATCCCCCGGCTCCGGTCCTGAGGGCAGTCCTGGATGAGGCCGCGATGAGGCGCCCGATCGGCGGCCATGAGGTGATGCGGGCGCAGCTGCACGCGTTGCTCGACGCGGGCCGTCGACCGAACGTCACCGTTCAGGTCCTCCCCCTCGATGTAGGAACGCACGCCGGTCTCGACGGGCCGTTCATCATCCTTGGCTTTCCTGAGGAGATCGCGCCCGATGTGGCCTATGTCGGAACACGGATCGGTGACGCATATGCCGAAAGCGTGGAGACTGTCCGGAGCCTTAAGGTGGGCTTCGAAGACTTGCAAGCAGCGGCGTTGTCTCCGGAAGGGTCGGCGGAGCTCATCGCCGCCATCGCCAAGGAGTAGTGCAAGCTCATGACGCCCCCGGAGATGGATCTGTCATGCGTCGCATGGCGCAAGAGCTTCCGTAGTGGTGACGCGAGCAACTGTGTCGAGGTGGTCGCCATCGAGTTGTCCAGCGACCGTAAGTAGCTCACCCGGGGAGCAGCCCCCGGCAGTCACGCAGGGGCCACACTGTTAAGAATGGGCACGTGGGAACGTACCTGATCACTGGGGCCACGGGCGGCATCGGCGGAGCGGTCGCCGATCTGCTTTACGACGCCGGGCACGCGTTGATCCTCGTCGGACGGTCGGCCGAGCGGCTGGCCGAGACCGCCGCGCGGCTCACCGCGGGATCCGGACCGACGACGGCGCAGGACGCTTCGGCCGGACCCGAACCGACGACCGGCCCGCTCACCGTCAACGGATCCGACCCGGTGACGGCCGCGCAGGCCGTCTCGGAGGCCGGCGGCCGGGTCCGTACGACCGCGCTCGATCTGTCGGAGCCGCTCAGGTTGGAGGCCTCGCTCGCGGACGTCGACGTGCCGCCGCTGGACGGACTGGTCCACAGCGCGGGCGCGGTCGAACTGGGCACCGTCGCCGAGTCTCAACCCGATGCGTGGATCGAGCAACTGCTGGTCAACGCGGCGGCCCCCGCGGAGCTGACGCGGCTGCTGCTGCCAGCGCTGCGCGCCGCGCGTGGCCACGTCGTCTTCGTCAACTCCGGGGCGGGACTGCGCGCCAACCCCGGCTGGGGCGCGTACGCGGCGAGCAAGCACGCGCTGAAGGCCCTGGCCGACTCGCTGCGGGCGGAGGAGCCGGAGATCCGGGTGACGTCGGTGTATCCGGGGCGTACGGCGAGTGGGATGCAGCGCAAGGTCCGCGCCCAGGAGGGCGGCGAGTACGACCCGGCGGCGTACATCTCGCCCCGGACGGTCGCGAGGGTCATCGTGAACGCGCTGATGACCCCGCGCGACGCCACCGTGACCGACGTCAGCCTGCGCGGCTGACGTCGGTCACGGGCACACGCGGCGGTAGAAGTCAGCGGTCCGGTAGTAGTTGGACGCGCGCAGCAGCGCCTCCCGGGCACCCGTTCCGCCTGGACTAACCAGCGCGGCAGAGCTCCTGCTCGGCGATGGAGAGCGTCTGCCGACGCAGCGAGGGCTGCAGAGAGTCAGTGTTCATGAGCAGCGCGACCCGGCGATGGCCGAGTTGCATCACGCTGGAGGTGTACCCGTCGATGCCTCCCAAAGAGCCGTAGGCCGTTCCACACGGAGCCGAGACGATCACCAGGCCGAGGCCGTAGCTGATGCCGGGCATGCCGGCACCGGCGAAGAACGCATCGGCTCCTGGCGTGGGCCGCTTCATCTCTGTGAGCAGGTGCTGCGAGAAGAGTCCCCCGCCGAGCAGCGCTCCAAGAAACCGGTCGACGTTGTCGCCTGTCGACACCATCGCCGCCGCCGCCCCGGCCGCGCTGGCGCTTGTCCGGGTGGTCACGTCGAGTGCGGGACCGGAACGAGGAGGCAGAGGAGCGGCGAAGACGTAGCCGCGTGCCTGCCGGGGTGCAACCGTGGTCGCGGTGGGGAAGGTCGTGCTGCTCAAGTGGAGGGTGTGGATCAGACGCGTCTGCACTTCGTCCTGGATCGCGTGACCGGTGACCTGATGAACGATCTCGCCGAGGGCGATGTAGTTGGTGCTCGAGTAGCGGAATCCGGTCCCGGGCGGGAAGTAGGGCGAATGCTCCACGCCCAAGGCGATGAGCTGCGCGGGAGTGTAGGTGGCGCCGGGGTCGAAGCGAGGATTATCCGAGTAGTCGAAGAGTCCGCTGGTGTGGTTGAGCAGTTCCCGCACGGTGATCTGGTCGGCGTGCGGTACCGGTTCAGGTAGGAGCCCCGCGATCGGCTGGTCGAGTGCGAGTCGGTGCTCCGTGACCAGCTGCAATACCACCGTGGCGACGAAGGTCTTGGTTATGGAGGCGATCCTGAACTGGTCGTTGGGTCGCATCGCCCGGTGCGCGGGGATGTCCGCGAGGCCCGCAGCCATCCGCCGCACCGGCTGCCCGTCGTGGCTCGTGACCGCGGCTACGCCGGGAAGGCCGTCGACATTGACGAGATTCTGGATCTCTGCCCGCAACCAGGCATCGCGGGACGTCCCACCCATCGCGCGCGCTGGCGACGAGGTGGCAACTCCGATCAGCGCAGCGCTGACCAGAGCGACACAACACTTCAACCACATGAGCGGTCTCCTTCATGACCAGGCATGACCGCCAGCATCGCCACCGCACAGCCGGCTGTCTTGGAGAAATGTTCCGCTCTGGTGGTCAGTGCCGCGAGTATCGGCACCAGTCGTCGGAAGCGGCTTGTGACGCACGGCCGCGACGGCACGCTCGTCCCCCGGGCGGGTCAACGGCGGCGCGGGCGTGGCGCATTACCGGCGTGACGGCTCCAGCGGCAGGTCAGGCGCGCTGCCTGGTCAGGCGAGCGGCGAGGACGCCACCGATCAGCCCGAACAGGTGGGCCTGCCAGGAGATGCCCGGCTGCCCGGGCAGCACGCCGAAGATCATCGTGCCGTACACCAGGGCGATGGCGACGCCGAGGAGGATGTCCAGCACCCGGCGTTCGAAGAAGCCGCGGGCCAGCAGGTAGCCGAAGTAGCCGAAGATCAGCCCGCTCGCGCCGACGGTCACGGCGTTCGAGGAGGACAGGAACCACACGCCCAGGCCGCTCACCACGATGGTGATCACGCTGACGGCGATGAAGCGGCTCAGGCCGCGCAGCGCTGTCAGGAACCCGAAGATCGCCAGTGGTACCGAGTTGGCCGTGATGTGGTCGAGGTTGGCGTGCAGGAACGGCGCCGTGAAGATGTGCCACAGCGCGTGCACGTTGTGCGGCTGGATGCCGTACTGCCGCGTGAGGTCGCCGCCGTAGTTGACCACCTCCAGCGCCCAGCAGACGCCGAGCAGCGCCACGGTGATGAACACCGCGCCGAGCGCGCGGGAGGCATGGTCAACGAGTCCGCCCTCGGGGGAGCGCACGGTGGTGGGGAGATCCGCCATAGTGCAACGGTACGTCGTGGTCCGTCGGCGTGTAATAAGGATTCGGAGCGCTCTCCGGATCCGTTCCCGGACGGGTGCCGCCGGGCGGCGCGGATCAGCGCCGTCGGGCGGCGTCGGTGGCGTGGCTCAGTGCCAGGCGGGGGCGACGGGCAGCGGCTTCAGGCGCAGGTAGCGGCGCTCGTCGGGGGTCGTACCGCCCCAGACTCCGACCGACTCGCCGGCGCGGAGGGCCCAGGCCAGGCAGTCGGACACCACGGGGCAGTTCGCGCATACGCGCTTGGCGTCGGACACCTGCTCCAGCGCCGGCCCGCTCGCGCTCACCGGGAAGAAGAGCTCGGGGTCGACACCCTGGCACGCCGCGAGGTCCGTCCAGTGCTCGATCATTAAGATGCCTCCAGGTCGAACAAGGCCGCGAGGGTCTCGGGGCGCGTTTCGGCGCGTCTCCGGACCGGCAGCAGCCGATCGATGATCTGCCGGAGCGAGGTCTCCACGACCCCGAGGTGCTCGTCCGCGAGCGAGGGAACGCGACGGGCGAGCCGGGCGAGTTCGTCCGCGACCAGCTCCTGACAGTGGCGGTCCAGGAGCCGGCTGGGAGCATCCGTCATCGGGGGTGCGGTCACGCCGCCTCCTGAGCGCGCTATGACGAATCGTAGTACTACCAACTGTAGTACTACGAGTAGTCGTGTCAATTCTCACTAAAATCTCGTCCGTGACCTCTGACGTGACCTTCCGCACCGCCATCAAGGACGACGTCCCCGCGATCGTCGCGCTCCTCGCAGACGACGCGATCGGCGCCGGCCGCGAGGGCGACATCGACGCTTACTGGACAGCCTTCGCCGCCATCGACGCCGACCCGCGCAACCACCTGATCGTGGCCGACATCGACGGCGAGGTCGCCGGCACGTTGCAGCTCACGTTCATCCCGGGGCTCAGCAGAAAGGGCACCGAACGCGCCCAGATCGAGGCGGTCCGCGTGAGCAGTGCCCACCGGGGCCGCGGCCTCGGCCACCAGATGATCGAGTGGGCGATCGGCGAGGCCCGGCGGCGCGGCTGCGGCCTCGTCCAGCTGACCTCCGACAAGCGGCGCGCTGACGCCATCCGCTTCTATGAATCCCTAGACTTCGAAGCGACCCACGAGGGGATGAAACTGCCCCTGTAAACCGCGATCGACGACCGCGCGTCCTGAGTGAGATCACGCACGTGAACGCACCCAGCGCTTAGCCGCGCGTTTACCCGGGTGTTGGTTTCATGTTCGGTCACTCCGGTAGGACGAAGGGATCCCCACAGCGATGGTCGTACTCGCCGCGTCGGCACGTCTCGACGCAGACGATGTCCTGTGGATCCGCTGGGCCGAACCACCGGCCGACGCCGCGACGCTCACGCTCCGGCGGGAGGACGCCACGCACACGGTGTCCCTCGACGGCGACGCGGCGGACCTGTCGGGCCTGGACCTGGCCGAGGGCACCTGGTCGGTGCACGCGGCCGGTACCCAGGTCATGACGACCGATCCGGGCTTCTCCCTCGACGGCCTTATCGAGTACGCGCGCCGGTCCCGTGGCCGCGCGCTGAAGACCTTCCGCGCCACTTCCGGCGGGCTCCGCGTCGACGTCCGCCCGGCCGAGCCGCACGCTGAGGTCACCGCCGTCCACCCGGGTGAGGAGAAGCTGACGTTCGAGGGGTTCCTCGCCTACGGCGCGACGCTCACCGACGCGCGGATCGTCGCCACCCGGCGTAAGACCGGGGACACCGTCACCGGCGAGGTGACCATCACCGGCGACCGCTGGGAGGCCGAGCTACCGAACTCCCCCTTCGCGGTGGAGACCGAACGCGGCTTCTGGGACCTCGAACTCGGCGGGCTCACCGTCGCCACCTGGGTCGACGACATCCCGCAGAAGAAGAACAAGGTGCGGTTCCCGGCCCAGCACGTCGCGCGTGACGCCGACCGCGTACGCGTACGGGCGTACTACACCGACAAGGACCACCTCGCGATCGCCACCACGGTCGTCGCGAACGCGGAGGCGTCGACATGAAGATCTCGATCCTCATCATGAACGCCTACGGCATGGGCGGCACCGTCCGTGCCACGTTCAACCTCGCCGATGAGCTGGCCCTACGGCACGACGTCGAGGTCGTCAGCGTCTTCCGGCACCGCAACCGGCCGTTCCTGCCGCACTCGGACAAGGTGCGGCTCACCCACCTGGTCGACCTGCGGCCCGCGGCGAAGAAGTGGTGGCGGTTCGGGTTCGCGTCCCGGCTGGAGAAGCCGAGCACGCTGTTCCACCCCGAAGAGCGCGCGTACAGCAACTTCAACGCCGAGAGCGACCGCGCGCTCAAGAAGTACCTCGCCGAGATGCAGACCGACATCCTGGTCACCACCCGGGCGGGGCTCAACATCGCCGCCGCGCAGCTCGCGCGCGACGGCGTCATCCTGGTCGGCCAGGAGCACCTCCACTTCGGCGCGCACAAGCCGGGGATCCTCGAGGACATCCGCACCTGGTATCCCAAGCTCGACGCGGTCATCACGCTGACCGACGCCGACCACACCGAGTACCAGCAGATGCTCGACGGCCACCCGACCCGGGTGTACGCCATCGGCAACGGGCTGCCCGACACGCCGCGCCCGCAGTCCCGGCTGGAGAACCGCGTCGTCCTTGCCGCCGGCCGGCTGGTCAAGGTGAAGGGGTACGACCGGCTGCTCGACGCGTTCGCCAAGGTCGTCGAGAAGCGCCCGGACTGGAAGCTGCGCATCTACGGCGACGGCACCCACGGCGACAGGCTGAGCAAGCGGGCGCGCTCCCTCGGCCTGCACAACAACGTGGCCTTCATGGGGTCGACCAGCGACGTCGAGGGCGAGCTGGCCAAGGCCTCCATCCACGTCATCACCTCCCGCTTCGAGGGCTTCGGGATGACGATCGTGGAGGCGTTCGCGGCCGGGGTGCCGGTGGTGTCGTTCGACTGCCCGCAGGGCCCCCGGGAGATCATCACGTCCGGTCAGGACGGCATCCTCGTGCCGGATGGCGACATCGACGCGTTCGCCGATGCCCTGCTGTCGCTCATGGACGACCCCGACGAGATGCGGCGGCTCGCCGAGAACGGCAAGGAGACGGCGCTCCGCTACCGGATCTCCGAGGTCGCCGACCGCTGGGACGAGGCGTTCGCGGACCTGCGACGGCGGTAGGCCAAGCAGGCTTCGCGGAGCAGAGAGGGCCGGGAGGCTTCGCGGACCTGCGACGGCGGTAGCCCGAGTCCGCGTGCGAAGTAGTCCATTCCTCGGTCAAGAGCGTTCCCCTTTTTCGTCGTGACGCGCTCACCGCCGCCACGACCCGCTGAATCATCGGCGTCATCATCGGCGAGAAACCAAGGGGAAACGCCATGGTCGACAACGAACTCTTCGGCGGAATCGAACCCGCGTGGCGCGTGACGGTCGCCGCCGAGCTGTACCGGATCGAGGAGCACTGCTCGCACTCGGCACGCGCCCAGGCCGAGACGGTGAAGATCTGGCGCGTCCTGAACCTGTGGCTCGGGTCGACCGCCGTCCTGGCCGCCGGGGTGTCCGGCAGCCTCGTCCTGGCCGGTAACCGCTTCCCTCTCGTCGCGGGAGGGCTGGCGCTGGCCGCCGCCCTGCTCGCCACGGTCGTCAGTATGGTCGCCCCCGGCCGTAAGGAGAACCAGGCGGCCGAGGCCGCCAAGGCGTACCGGTCGGTCGAGACGGCCGCGCGGCAGTCCCGCGAGGTCGACCTGCCCGGCCACGCCTTCATGCAGGCCCGGCAGGTCCTCGACGAGCTGACCGGCCGCTGGCACGCGGTCATCCGCAACGCCCCGCCCGCGCCCGCGTGGGCCCAGCACCGCGCCGAGCGCAAGCGGTACGTCGAGCGGGCCGAGGAGGTCATGACCGAGCGCATGAGCGACATCGTCCGCGTCTTCCAGACCCCGCACCGGGCGGCCGACCAGCCCGCCTGAGTTCAGCCGTGTGGTCGAACGGCACCGCCGTAAAACGGATTCTTTTCCACGTTTCCGCTGGTCGATCCGGCGATTCGTGAAAGGCCGTCGAACGGCGAATCGAATCGTTGACGGTCTCAACACGCCGGTGTGAGCGTCGTCCTTGATCGGCAGTCTGGGTGCCCACCCTCCCGGAAGCGCTGCCGAGAGAGGAGTCCGTCAATGCGCAGGAATCCGGTCGGCGCGTTCACGGCCGCGCTGGCTGCCGCGATCATGGTCCTGGCGAGTCTCGCCGGCCAGGTCGCCACCGGCGGCGCGGCCTCCGCCGCGGAGTCGTACACCTGGAAGAACGTCCAGATCGGCGGCGGCGGGTTCGTCCCCAGCATCGTCTTCAACCAGTCGCAGGCGAACCTCGTCTACGCCCGCACCGACATCGGCGGCGTGTACCGCTGGAACCAGAGCACGAGCTCCTGGACCCCGCTGCTCGACTCCATCGGCTTCACCAACTGGGGATGGATGGGGGCCGCGAGCCTGGCCACCGACCCGGTCGACCCGAACCGCGTGTACGTCGCCGCCGGCATGTACACCAACAGCTGGGATCCGAACAACGGCGCCATCCTGCGGTCCACGAACAAGGGCGACAGCTGGACCGCCACGTCGCTGCCGTTCAAGCTGGGCGGCAACATGCCCGGCCGCGGCATGGGCGAGCGCCTGGCCATCGACCCGAACAAGGACAGCGTCCTCTACCTCGGCGCGCCGAGCGGCAACGGCCTGTGGAGGAGCACCGACTACGGCGCCACCTGGGCGAAGGTCACGTCCTTCCCGAACCCCGGGACGTACAAGCAGGACCCGAGCGACTCCTCCGGCTACCTCAGCGACAACCAGGGCGTCGTGTGGGTAACGTTCGACAAGCGCAGCGGCAGCTCGGGCAACGCCACCAAGACCATCTACGTCGGCGTCGCCGACCCGCAGAACACCGTCTACAGCAGCACCGACGGCGGCTCCACCTGGCAGCGCGTCGCCGGCCAGCCGACCGGCTACATGGCGCACAAGGGCGTGCTTGACACGACCAACGGCTACCTGTACATCGCCACCAGCGACAAGGGCGGCCCGTACGACGGGTCCAAGGGCCAGGTGTGGCGGTACAACACCGCGACCGGCGCGTGGACCGAGATCAGCCCGATCCCGGCGTCGAGCTCCGACAACTACTACGGCTACAGCGGGCTCACCGTCGACCGGCAGCACCCCGGCACCCTCATGGTCACCGGCTACAGCTCCTGGTGGCCGGACACGCTGATCTGGCGCAGCACCGACAGCGGCGCGACCTGGACCCGCGCCTGGGACTGGAACGGCTACCCGAGCCGTACGTTCCGCTACACGCTGGACGTGTCCTCGGTGCCGTGGCTGACGTTCGGCGCGAACCCGCAGCCGCCCGAGGTCACGCCCAAGCTCGGCTGGATGACCGAGGCACTCGAGATCGACCCGTTCAACTCCGCGCGCATGATGTACGGGACCGGCGCCACGATCTTCGGCACAACCGATCTGACCGACTGGGACGCCGGGAAGCAGATCTCCATCAAGCCGACGGTCAAGGGCTTGGAGGAGACCGCTGCCCTGGACCTGATCAGCCCACCGTCCGGCGACGCGCACCTGCTGTCGGCCCTCGGTGACGTCGGCGGGTTCCGGCACACCAACCTCGACGCGATCCCGTCGATGATGTACACCCAGCCCACCCTGACCTCCACGACGAGCCTCGACTACGCCGAGACCAACCCCGGCTGGATGGTCCGCGTCGGCGACATCGACAAGTCCGCCAACCCGAGCGTCAACCGGATCGCCTTCTCCACCGACGGCGGCGCGAACTGGTGGCAGGGCAACGAGCCGCCCGGCGTGACCAACGGCGGCACCGTCGCCGCGGCGGCCGACGGCAGCCGGTTCGTGTGGAGCCCCGACGGCACGGGCGTGTACTACGCGGTCGGCTTCGGCAACTCCTGGACCGCCTCGTCCGGCATCCCGTCCGGCGCGCGGGTGGGCTCCGACCGGGTCAACCCGAAGAAGTTCTACGGCTTCTCCGGCGGACGGTTCTACGTGAGTACGGACGGCGGCGCGACCTTCACCGCGACCGCCGCGTCCGGCCTGCCGTCCTCCGGCAACGTACGGTTCAAGGCGGTCGCCGGGCACGAGGGCGACATCTGGCTGGCCGGCGGCTCCGGCTCGACGTACGGCCTGTGGCACTCGACCGACTCGGGCGCGACGTTCACCAAGCTGTCGAGCGTCCAGGAGGCCGACAACGTCGGCTTCGGCATGGCCGCGTCGGGGAAGACCTACCCGGCGCTGTACGCCATCGCCAAGGTCGGCGGCGTGCGCGGCATCTTCCGGTCCGACGACTCCGGGGCCACCTGGGTGCGCATCAACGACGATGCCCACCAGTGGGGCAACATCGGCGCCGCCATCACCGGCGACCCCCGCGTCTACGGCCGCGTCTACGTGGGCACCAACGGCCGCGGCGTCATCTACGGCGACCGTACGAGCTGATCGCCGGTGGTACCGGGGCGCACGGCAGTCCCCTGTCAGGCACCCCGGTACCACGCTGAATGAAGGCCGGCTTACTAGCAGAGACTCCCCTTGCAGGTGCCGCTGTAGACGGCGACCGACCAGGTGGCCTTACCGACCGGGTTCGTGGCGAGGTACTGGCCGATTGTCATGCGCTTTCCCTCCCAGGGCTGGACGGTGTCGGAGAGGGTCACTCGGCTTAGATCGCGGATCGGGACGACCGCGGACTACCGTGCGACCTCGGCCTCCGTAAGGTCCTCGAAGTAGCGCAGCACCAGCACGGCACGCTGCCGGTCGGGCAGCCGCCGAAGCGCCGCGTGGATGGCGGCCCGGTCGTCCCGGACGCTCATCGCGTCGGCGGGATCGGGCGTCTCCGGCACCGTCTCGGTCGGGACCTCGGACCGCCATCGGCGCCGCCACCACGACGCGTGCGTGTTGACGAGGACCTTGTACACGTACGGGTCCGGGTCGGCGCCGATCCGGCGCCAGGCACGCCAGACCTTCGCCAGCGCCGTCTGCACGAGATCCTCGGCGAGCGCCCAGTCGTGGCACAGCAGGTACGCCGTACGGACGAGCCGCGGTGATCGCGCCTCCACGTAGGCGGTGAACTCCGTTCGATCTCGCATAGGCAACCCCATTTCACGTGCTTCCGCTCACGAGTACCGCCGAGGGGCCCAGAAGGGTTGCCTGTGATCGCCGAGGGTCTCACCCAGGAGCGTGAGGCCTCCCGGCGATCACGATTCGTACGGTTCAGACCATTGGTGCTGTCGTCCTCAGAATATAGAAGTTCATATCGGCGTAGTCGAAGGTGATCGCATATTGCTTGAAGAACTGATGAGTGAAGTTGCCGATCGGCTTGAATCCAAAAAGGCCATACCATGGATAATTCCCGGCGGTTCCGGCGATGTTTCTTTCGACCGCCTTTCCGAGGCTCACCTTGGCCGCCCTGATTGGGTATAGCGTGAGCGGGCCCGCGCTTACTGGATGGGCGTAATCAATCTTGATTCCAGCCCTTTTTGCACTTTCTTCTGTCGCCATGACGCCCATGCCCATTCCGCCCGTGTCGAGTGAGACCACCCGCGGTCCGTAATCGTTGAGGCTTCCCAGCGTACAGGGGACGTGGTCGCCCGCTAGCCACAGTGGCAACCGGTCGACACTGGTACGCGTTGTGTATGCGCGAAGCTCGCGTAGTTGCGCTTGGGTCTTACGCCGAAGAATAAGTACCCGATTCGCGTAGTTCATGGTGGTGACGAAGTGATAGAAGAGTTCTGTTCCGATAACTCCTGACGGCAAAGAGCCGTCCGGCAGGTTCGGCATTCTAATGTCGTACCAAACAACCGGAACGTTGCGCAGTTCGATGCTGCCGAGCCGGAATGACTCCATGACCCCGTGATAGGTCTTGAGCGTCTGGCCGGCAGGGTAGCTCGTGCTGGTAGCCACTGCGCGAAGACCAGCCCGCTTCGCCGTTTCTGTCGAGAAGGCGAGCGTCGCCCCGGTGTCCATCAGGAATCTCGTTGGCTTCCCGCCGTTCACCGAGGCTTCGACATGGGGCAGAGGGTCAATGCCAAGCATGGGAATGCGCGTCATTTGCGCACCGCGCATATGGTATGCCGTACCGGTCATGCTGGCGTATTGCGTGGCGAAGGCCGCGTCGCTCGAGTCCCCGGTGGCCCGCAGCAGCGGTACGGCACGAGCAACCTTGTCCTGCCGGACGAAGCATTGTGCAAGCTGTTGCTTTGAGAAGTTGTCGTGGGGGGCCCGACGGATCGCCTTGGCTAGGAACTTCTCGGCGTCGTGGAACTTGTTGGACAACAGCGCGATACGTCCGCGCTGCGCCAGGGCGTGAGCATTGTCAGGATCTTTACGCAAGAGGTACGCATAGCCTCGATCGGCTTCATCGAAGCTGCCGGCTACAAAGAGCTGATCGGGGTCGCTGCCCGATGTTGCGGAGATCGGAGTTGATCGGCGGGTTGCGCTATGCGCTGCGTCGCCTAGTAGTGGGAGAACGGCGCTGGCGCCGACGGTCAGGCCAGTCCGCCGCAGGAAGGTGCGTCGATCGGTCTGGTCGGGAGTGTTTTTATTCACGCCGGCATGCTCCTTTCGGTTTGGAATCATGGTCGCTGGTTCAGGCATACGGCCCCGGCCAGATTTCATGGTTACGTCGCAGGAGAAGGTTGAGAACGGGTGGTCATTGCTGCGGTGCGAGCCACTGTGACGTGGCCGTGATCACAGACCGTCCATCGGCTGCCGCGATATCTATTCCGGCGATCACCTGTTCAGACCGTTCGCAGGGCCTCCGTGGGGGCCATGCGGGAGGCGCGGAGGGCCGGGAGCAGGCCGGCGAGGGCGCCGATCAGGATGGCCGAGCCGATGCCGCCCGCCCAGGCCTCCGGGGGGATGACGACCGCCCAGTGCTTGGTCGCCGCGTAGATGGCGGTGGCCAGGACGCCGGCCGCCACGCCGACGGCCCCGCCCAGGAAGGCCAGCGCGATCGCCTCCGACAGGAACTGGGTACGGATCTGTCCCCGGGTCGCGCCGAGCGCGCGGCGCAGGCCGATCTCCGAGCGGCGTTCGAGCACCGAGATGATCATGATGTTGGCCACCCCGACCGCGCCGACGATCAGCGCGACGACGCCGAGGCCCAGGAACAGGCTGTTGAACGCCCCGCTCGCGGCGGCCCGGGCGGTGAGCGCGTCGGAGGGCTGGCTGATGTCGACCTCGTTGGGCGACTCGGGGTCGGCGGTCTGGGCCAGGACCTCGTGCACCGCGTTCACCTGGTTCGTTTCGCACCGGACGTACATCGTGCTCGGCGGGCCGTTCGCGGCCTTGCCGTGGACGATGCTCGTGTAGTTCAGGTACCGCTGGGCGGCGGGGTAGCCGACCAGGGCACTCGTGTCGATGTCGGGTGCCAGCACGGCCGGCTGGAGGATCCCGGCGACGTAGAACCACTGGCCGCCCAGCCAGACTCGCTGTCCCGCGTGGACTCCGTCGATCCCCAGCCGTTGCGCGGCGACCGCGCCGAGGACCACGACGGGCTTCGTGGCGGTCGCGGAGTTCAGCCAGCGTCCCTGGGCGACGCTGGTCGCGACCACCGGCAGCAGGTTGAGGCTGGTCGCCCGCACCGTGAGCGCGTTCGTGCTGACCGGGGGGATCAGCGGGCTGCGGTAGACCTTCGCGGTGTCGACGGTGGCCGTGTCCGCCACCTGCTCGACGGCCGCGAGCCGCGAGATCCGTGCCGGTGCCTCCTGCGGCAGCTGGGCCGCCTGCCCGGAGAAGGACTGTCCGCTCTTCGCCGTCAGCAGGTTCGTGCCGAGGCGGTCGATCTCGTGCAGCAGCCCGGCCTGGGACGAGGAGGACAGCCCCAGCACGGCGACGATCGCGGCCGTGCCGATCGCGATGCCGAGCGCCGACAGCGCCGACCGCAGCCGCCGGGCCCGGAGCCCGACGCTCGCCACGCGTGCCTGGTCGCCGAACCTCAGCCGGGCGGGAACCAGGGCGGTCATGATCGGGCCGCCACTCGTTCGGTCGCCCGGTCGCCCGCACTGTCGGAGGTGATCAGCCCGTCGCGTACGTGCACCTGGCGGGGCAGGCGGGCGGCCAGCTCCGCGTCATGCGTGATCACGACGATCGTCGCACCGTCGGCGTTGAGCTCGTGGAGGAGCTCGACGATCGACGCCCCGGTGGTGCTGTCGAGGTTGCCGGTCGGCTCGTCGGCGAGCACGATCGCCGGCCGGCCGACGAGGGCGCGGGCGATCGCGACCCGTTGCCGCTGACCGCCCGACATCTGCGTCGGCCGGGAGGACGCGCGCTGCTCCAGTCCCACGCGGGCGAGCGCCTCCATCGCCCGTCTCCGCCGCTCGCGGACCTCGACGCCGGCGTACAGCAGGCCGTCGGCGACGTTGTCCAGCACGGTGGAGTGCTCGGCCAGGAAGAACTGCTGGAAGACGAAGCCGATGCTGCGGGCCCGGAGGGCGGAGAGCCCGCGGTCGTCGAGGCGGTCGACGTCGACGCCGTCGATCCGTACCGTGCCCGTGGTCGGCCGTTCCAGCGTGCCCATGACGTGCAGCAGCGTGGTCTTGCCGGACCCGGACGGGCCCACGATCGCCAGCAGCTCGCCCTTCCGTACGGTGAGGCTCACCCCGCGCAGCGCCCGCACGGGCGGCTGCTCGCCGTACGTCTTGGTCACCGCCGCCAGGTCGAGAGCCGGTGGTTCACCGCCGACGCCGAGAACCGGGGTCGATTTCCTTCGTATCGGCCTCATGAGGCGGGCACCACCACTCGGTCGCCCCCGGACAGGCTCCCCGACACCTGGACGAGGCCGTCCGCGTTGTCGAACAGCCCGAGCGTGACCGGCACGACGCTGTGCACGCCCCGGGCGTCGACCTTCTCCACCGAGTAGCCGCCGCCGGCCTGGCCGCTCAGCGCGGTGACCGGCACGATCAGCGCGTCCTTCACCCCGGCGGTGGTGATCTCGACCCGAACGGGTGCCTGGTCGAGGCTGCCCGCGTCCTTCGGGCGCTGGAGCGTCACGTACACCGGGATCGTGGCGCTGCTGGAATCCGAGTCCTTGCTCCCCGACGAGCTCGCCACCGCGCCGATCCGGTCGACCTTCCCGGACGTCGTCCGGTTGTCCGGGAGGGTGATCTGCACCTTGTCGCCCACCTTGACCTGGGACTGCTGCGAGGCGTCCAGCCCTACCGTCACCTGGCGGTCGGTCGACGTCGCCTGCGCGACCTGCTCGCCCGGCCGGGCGTTCGTGCCCAGCTTGGCCATCGCCTTGGTGATCCGCAGCGGGCCGGGCAGGAACACCGCCGCACCGAGCTTGAGCGACCCGGTCTCATCGGCCCCGATCTTGTCCTGCAGCTTCTCGAGCGCCGCCGCCGTCTCCGCACCGAAGTACTTCGAGTCCGGGTCGAGCTCCGAACGGTCGGCGTACCCGAGCTTCACCAGGTTGCGGTTCAGCTCGCGCACGTCCTTGCCGCTGTCCCCCTCCGACAGGTCGCGGTACGCCGGCCACTTCCCGCAGAGCAGCATCACCGGAGTGTCGCCGACCCAGTAGAGGACCTTGCCGCACTTGATCTCGTCGCCGGTGCTGGGCACCCAGGTGTAGATGCCGGTGGCGTTACCGACGACCGAGTAGGGCGTCCCGTCGTCCTGAGCGACGTACGAGAGGGTGCCGCTCTGGTCGACCTGTGACGCCAGCGAACCCCGCCGGACGGTGGCCAGCGACGAGGCGCCCGTCGTCGGCGGGGCCGGCTTGTTCCCCTCGCCGAACGGCTTGGTGGCGACCACGATGCCCGCCGCGACCGCAAGGACGAGGACGGCGGCACCGACGCGCACCGACCGGCGCCGCCGTCTCCGCGGCTTCACAGGATCGGGCGCGGCGACCTCGGAGATCTCCGGTTCGCCAGCCCGGTCGGACACGGTCGCGCCGGCGGTCTCCACCTCCCCGCCGGAGACGCGCGTACTCACCGGGCCGTCCGAGCTCACTGAGTACCGCCCGGGAGCAGCTTCTGGCACGTCTTCTGCGCGGCCTGGAACTGCGGCGAGTTCGGATCGATGCCCGAGCCTGCGTTCATGAGGAGCCTCCCGCCCTGTGGGTCGGGGAAGTTGGGCACGCCGTTCTTCCGCATGCACTGGGAGAACTTCAGCATCGCCGGGTCGGGCTGGCCTCCGCCGACGGCTCCCTGCGGCGCGAATGCCTTGCACGCCTGTGTGGCGGCCTTGAACTGCGGCGACTCAGGGTCCAGCCCGCTTCCCTTCTTCCCGGTGAGCATGACCCGCCCGTCGGGAGCCGGGTCGGGGAACTCCGGCACGCCGTTCTTACGCATGCACTCGGCGTACTTCACCGCCTTCGTCGAGCCCCCGGTGGTCCCGCCGCCACCGCCGGAGCGCGCCGCGGCGGAGGTCGAGGCACTGGATGCCTTGCCGGAGCCGCCCCCGCAGGCCGTGAGGCCCAGCCCGGCGATCAGGATCGCCGCGGCCACCGTCCCGACGCGCTGCATTCTCGCCCCGTGTGTGCTGTTCATATCGTCGACCTCTCTGCGTTTCGATGCCGCCGGGGCCTACCTGGCCCGGCGTCTGAGGTCGTTTCTACGGATCGGGCGGTCACATCACGGTCCTCGTCGCTGTGACGCGGTTGTGACCGGGCGTCGGGCATCCTGGCGTCCATGCGAGAGGTGCGCGGATGAGGGTGCTCGTCGTCGAGGACCAGGTCGAGCTGGCCGACTCGGTGGCCCGTGTGCTGCGCCGGGAGGGCATGGCGGTCGACGTCTCCTACGACGGCCAGGACGCCCTCGACCGTACGGCGCTGACCGACTACGACGTCGTCGTGCTCGACCGGGACCTGCCCGGCATGCACGGCGACGACGTCTGCGCGGCGCTGATTGCGGAGGGGCGGCACACGCGGGTGCTCATGCTGACCGCGTCCGGCACGATCGCGGACCGGGTCGAGGGGCTCAGCCTGGGCGCCGACGACTACCTGCCCAAGCCGTTCGCCTACGCCGAGCTGGTCGCGCGGGTCCGGGCCCTCGGGCGCCGCGCGCAGCCGGCCCTACCGCCGATCCTGTCCCACGACGACCTGCGGCTCGACCCCGCGCAGCGGACCGCGTTCCGGGCGGGCGAGCGGCTGGCCCTCAGCCCGAAGGAGTTCGCGGTGCTGGAGTACCTGCTGGCCGCCCGAGGCCGCGTCGTACCCGCCGAGGAGTTGCTCGAACGAGTGTGGGACGAGGCGGCCGACCCGTTCACCACCACGGTCAAGGCGACGATCAACCGGCTGCGGTCGAAACTCGGCGCCCCACCCGTCATCGAGACCGTCCCGCGCGGCGGATACCGGATCTGAGGCCCATGCACCTGCTCGCACCGCACCGCCCGCGCACGGTACGCCTACGCCTCACTCTCCTGTACGGCGTGCTGTTCGCCGTGTCGGGCGCCGTGCTCCTCACCATCACGTACCTGCTCGTCCAGCACGCCACGGGCCCGAAGCGGTACATCTACCGGACGGGACTGACCACGGTTCCCGCGCCGAGCAGCGACATCTTCCGGAACCAGCCGATACCGCCGGAGATTCACGAGTTCAAGGCGCGGATGGACGCGGAGGCGACCCGGCAGCACGCTGCCCAGATGCACGCGCTGCTCGTGCAGTCGGGGATCGCGCTGGCGATCATGGTGGTGGTCTCCATCGTCCTGGGGTGGCTGGTCGCCGGCCGGGTGCTCCGGCCGCTGCGCACCATGACCACCACGATCCAGCAGATCTCGGCACGCAACGTGCACGAACGGCTCGCCGTCTCCGGCCCGCGCGACGAGCTGAAGGACCTGGCCGACACCGTAGACGGCCTCCTCGGCCGGCTGGAGACGGCGCTGGGCGCCCACAAGCGCTTCGTCGCCAACGCGGCGCACGAACTGCGCACCCCGCTCACCCTCGAACACGCGCTGCTGGAGGAGACGCTCACCGACCGCGAGGCCACGCTCGCGTCGTTCCGGGCGACGTCGGAGCGCGTGCTCGCCATCAGCGAGCAGCAGGAACGCCTGCTGGAGGCGCTGCTCACACTGGCGACCGGCGAACGCGGACTCGACCGCCGCGAGCCCTTCGACCTGTCCGAACTCGTGGATCAGGCGATGCTCGCCCCGCGTCCGGAGATCGAAGCGCTCGGAATCCGGGTCGAGGTGCGGACGGCCCTAGCACCGGCTGCGGGCGACCCGGCGCTCGCCGAGCGCCTCGTGGCGAACCTCGTCGACAACGCGGTGCGCTACAACGTCCCCGGCGGATGGGTCGAGATCGGCACGGCGACCGAGGCCGGTCACGCCGTCCTACGCGTGCACAACACCGGGCGCGGGATCCCCCCGGATCAGGTGGACGGCCTGTTCGAGCCGTTCCAGCGCCTCGGCGGCCGCACCGCACGGGGCGACGGCGGCCACGGCCTCGGCCTCTCGATCGTCCGCGCCATCGCCGCCGCCCACGACGCAACCGTCACGGCGCGCGCCCGGCCGGAAGGCGGCCTGGACATCGAGATCCGCTTCCCCTCCGACGGCCCGGCGCCCGCATCGTACGAACGGCTCGGTGAGCACGACGGTCGATAGGCCGTGGCGACGTAGTCCGCCGGGCCCGCGATCACGTACGCCGGGATCGCGGGATCCTCAGTGGGGCAGGGTTCCGATGAAGGCGAGCAGTTCGGTGTTGTATCGGTCCGGGTCGCTCATGAAGAGGCCATGGCCCCCGCCGTCGACCACAACGAGCCTCGAGTCGGGAAGCAGAGAATGGGTCCTGCGCCCGGTCAGCTCGATCGGCGTCGAGCGGTCGGCGTCGCCCTGGATAACCAGAGCGGGCACGGTCATCTTGGTGAGCTCGTCGCGCTGATCCGCGTTGAGGCATACCTCGTTCGTCGATAGCAGCACCTGCAGCGGCGTGTCGAAGAACTGACGGCGGGTCCAGTCGGCCAGCCCCGCCGAAGCCTCATAACCGGGTCCGAACCAATCAGCTCTCGAGGTGCCTTCGACGAAGGGGAGCCGCCTGTCCCCGGACGACGCGGACGACCCCGTTCTGCCGTGGCGGCTGGAGGTCGATGGCGAGGAACTGTCGATGTTCACCATGCTGAGCACCTTCGGGACCCCCATGGACGTCACCCTGTCCGACCTGTCCATCGAGCTCTTCTTCCCCACCGACGAGGCAACGGAGACCGCCCTACGCCGCCGCGCGCAGCCCGGCTGACTTCAAACGATCAAGTGCGGTCCGAACTCCCTCGGTGGCCGTCGGCTCAGGTTTCGGTCATTGAGGATGGGGCGTTGAGGTGGCGCGGGTACGGAGGGCCGTCTTGTCGGGCTTGCCCAGCGGGGTTAGCGGCAGCTCGTCGAGAACAGTGATCGTGATCGGGACGGCGTCGGCAGGAAGGCGGTCGCTCGCCCAGGAGCGCAGGGCGGCCGGGGTGATGCCGGGCGGGCGGACCGTTACGAAGGCGTGGATGGCCTCGCCGGTGCGGTCGTCCGGTACGCCGACCACGGCGGACTCCCGGACGGCGGGGTGCTCGGTGAGCGCGTCCTCGATCGGGCCGGCGTAGTGGTTGTAGCCGTCGACGATGATCATGTCCTTCAGTCGGCCCACCAGGTAGAGGTGGCCGTCGTCGTCGAATCGGCCGAGGTCGCCGGTGCGCAGCCGGCCGTCCGCCAGTACGGTCTGGCCGGGGTCGTCCGGGCGGTTCCAGTATCCGGTCATCACGCCCGATCCCGCGACGCAGACCTCCCCGACCTCACCGGGTGGTGCGGGCGTGCCGTCGGTGCGCCGCAGTGTGACGGTGACGCCCGGCATCGGGCGGCCGACCGAGGCGAGGAGTTCGGGGCGACCGGCCAGGGCGGCGGCGTGGTCGGCCGGTTGCAGTGTCGCGATGGCCGGTGCCTCGGTGGTCGCGTACGTCTGCATGAATCCGGGGCCGAGCAGCTCAAGGGCCTGACGCAGCCGGGCCGGGGCGACGGGGGAACTGCCGTACATGACGAACTTCAACGAGGTCAGGTCGGCGCCGGTCACCTCGGCGTGGTCGAGCAGGCGGTACAGCCACGACGGGTACAGGTAGGTGATCGCGGCCGGAGCGTCGCGCACCGCGGCGACGAACTCGGCCGGGTCGAATCCGTCCATGATCTCCACGCCGGCGCCGAGGCGCAGCGTGTTCAGCGCGGCGTCCCCGGAGCCGTGCGCGAACGGCGTCGCCAGCAGGAATCGTGTGCCTTCCGGCAGTGACCCGACCGCGCCGGCCGAGGCCGTCCAGGCCTTCGTGGACGCCCCGAGGCCCGCGAACGTGGCGGGCACGCCCTTCGGGCGGCCCGTCGTGCCGCCGGTGTACAGGATTCGGACGATGTCGCCCTCCTGGGCCCGCACCGGGACGGGCTCGTCGGACTCACCTGCGGCGACGGCCGTGAGATCGACGAGCGAGTACACCAGCGGGACGCCCGCGCGCTTGGCCAGGTCCGCCACCGGCCCGATCTCCAGGTCGGACACGAGGGCGGTGGCCCGGGTGTCGGTCAGCAGGTGCCGCAGCTCGTCCAAGTCGCCGACGGTGTCGGGGAACACCGGGGTGTAGCGGAGCCCGAGCAGGTGGGCGGCGAGCCTGACAGTGAATGCCTCCGGGCGGTTGCGAGAGACCAGCATGATGCCCTGGCCCCGGCGCAGTCCCTGCCGTTCCAGGAACCGCGCGGTCCGATGGACCGTGGCGAGCAGCTCCCGGTAGGTGATCGAGCGCCCGTGGTAGCGCAGCGCCACCGCGTCCTCGTACGCGGCGAGCGCCGAGAGCGCGCTCGTGACGTACCACGACGGCGAGTCGTCGGCCATGCCTGCCCCCATTAATCTAACGTCATTGGATTATCTTCGGGCGCTACATTACGGACGGCCAGAACGACCGGCAACCCCAGGGGAGGAACCCGATGCCGCCGCGACGCGGCCGCCCGCCGGCGGCGGATCCGAAGCTCCGGCCGGAGGCGATCGTGGCCGCCGGGCTGGACACCTTGCAGGCCGAAGGGCTGGACGGCCTGACCATGAACAAGGTCGCCGCCCGGCTCGACGTGCACGCCGCGTCGCTGTACTGGCACGTACGGAACAAGGAGGAGCTGCTCGACCTGCTCGCCGACGCGGTGGCCGACGTGCCGGACCTCCCGGCGTACGACGGCGATGACTGGCGGGCCGGTCTCTCCGAGATCATGCGCGCGATGCGCCGGCACCTGCTCGGGCGTCGGGACTCGGCCCGGCTGCTCTCCGGCCGGTTCGCCGCGGGCCGCGGCCAACTGCGCACGGTCGAGGCCGTGCTCGGGGCACTGCGCGGCGCGGGGCTCTCCGACCGGGACACCGCCTACGCGCTGTACCTGCTGACCACCTTCCTGATCGGCTTCGTCGGCGGTGAGCAGGCCCCGCTGTCCGCCGCCGTCGCCGCCGGCCGGCCTCCCCGCTCCTACCTGGACGACCTGCGGGACCGGCTCGCCGCGCTGCCCGCCGACGAGTTTCCGCACACCGTCGCGCTGGCCGGCGACCTCACCGCCCCGGACCTCGACACCCGGTTCGAGTTCGCGCTGGACCGTCTGCTCGACGGCATCGCCGCCCTGCCGCAAGACCGCTGACACGCGAATTCCGCCGGCCACTCAACGGATGGGCGTCCCAGCGACGTTCAAGGAGGGAGACAGAGGCGAGAGATAGGGGTGCCGGTGGGCTTCGAGGAGTTTCTGGCGGCGCGGCTGCCGAGGCTGCTGCGGTTCGCCACCGCCCTGACCGGTGACCCGCATCGAGCGGAGGACATCGTGCAGGACGTGCTGATCAGGGCGCAGCGTCGCTGGCGGCGGATCGGCGCGATGGCCTCACCCGAGGCCTACCTGCGACGAATGATCACCAACGAGTACCTGTCGTGGCGGCGACGCCGCTCCTCCAGAGAGGTGCCGGCCACCGACGGGGTGCTGGACGCCGCGATCGAACCCGACGACGGCCATGCCGGACAGGTCGAGGAGCGCGACGCCGCCTGGTCCGGGATCATGGCGCTGCCGCCACGGCAGCGCGCGGTGCTCGCCCTCCGCTACTACGAGGGCCTGTCCAACGCCGAGATCGCCGACATCCTCGGCTGCTCCGAGGCGACGGTGCGCTCGCACGCGTCCCGGGCGCTGGCCGAGCTACGGCTCGATCCCCAGAGGGACCTGGATCCGCACGACCACGCCGCGAGGGGAGACCTGCGATGACGACCGATGAGGTGATCCGTCAGGCATTCGAGCGGCAGGCGGAGAACGCTCCCGCGGCGGACCGCGTTCTGGCGGACTTCCGCGTGCGGATGGGCCGCGTCCGGCGACGCCGTAGGGCGACGCAAGGCGTCATGGCCGTCGTGCTCTCCGGTGCGGCCGTCGCGGCCGCCGCCGTCTGGGTGCCGTCGGGGAAGCCGGAGTCGATCGGCCACCGGGTCCAGACGGGGCCACGGCCGGCGCCTGTACGCCTCCTGTACCGGCCGGGCTGGTTGCCGCAGGGCTTCACCGAGGTCGCGCGCGAAGTCGGCCAGGGACGGGCGGATTCCGTCCAGATCCGTACCTGGGCCGACCGCTCGCTGACGGAACCGCCGGCCGATAAAGCGCTGGTGCCGAGGGTCGACGTCCAGGTCGAGCCGCCCACGCGGGCGGGGAGATACGAGGACCGGCTGACGTCGCTCCGCCGTCAGCCGGGCAGCACGACGGTGAACGTGAACGGGCACGAGGCTCGGCGTTGGCAGGACAGCTCGGGGCAATGCGTGATCGCTTGGCGGCCCGACACCCGGTCGGTGCTGTCGGTGACCATGAGCAACCTTATCGACCCCTGTGCCGACGCACTGCGCGTGGCCCGATCGGTCGGCCCGGACGACCGGGCGACGTTCGTCCCGCCCTTGCGGGCGACCTGGCTGCCGGCGACGTTCGCCACGGGCTATGTCGTCGTGAGCAGGACCGCGTCAGGCTGCCGTGCGGAACTCATGGCGACGAGCGCACTGCGGGCGATGACCGTCGAGGTCGGCGCGGGACGTCTCCCCGCCCAGGGGACGCCGTTGCGGATCGGCGGACGGCCCGCTCGGTCCTACCCTGTCGACGCCGTCTCGACCACCGGACGACCGAGCGGCGGCACGGCCGTCGCGGTGGACCTCGGTGCCGGGCGCCTGCTCACCGTCCGTGACTACGAGGAAGACCCCGCGCTGAACCCCGGGACGCTCGGCAACGTCGCCGCCGGCGTCGAGGTCGGTGACACGGCCGGCGCCTGCACCTGGTGACATCGCCCGACGTCGACGGGTGAGAGGAGCGCTGAAGGGCCGGCGCGTCGGCGATGAGCCCCTCCCGGCGATCACCACGATCGCCCGCCGACGCTGCAGCACGTGGCCGGCACGTCGTTCATGGGGTGAGCTGGTCGAACGGCTGGACGCGGCCTGCCTCGGCGAGCCGTGCCCGCCAAGCCTCGATCTCGTCCGGAGTGGCGCGGGACGCGTGCCAAAGACGGACAGCGGTCTTGTCGGACGGGTCCGGTGGCGCGGTGCCGTCCAGGGTGGCGAAGCCGTCGCGGAGCGGCAGGGCCGCGGTCCACGATCCGTCCGCGGCCTCGAACTCCCAGATCAACCCATGAGCCACGGCACCGGTGATCGGGTGGTCGCGGTAGAGGGTGGTCCACTCCTCGAACGGCCAACGGGCGGCGATCGGGAGGTCGCGCAGGCGCCGGCGTTCCGCGGCGAGGGTCTCCGAGACCCGGTTGGCATGCCTCCGCGGGACCTCGACGTTGTGCGAGAAGTAGGTGCTCTTGAAGCCTCTCGGCGAGGAGAACGGAGAAGTGGTCCGCTGACGAGTGCCCTCGTCGTCGATCCACGTCACGGCGACGGTGTGCGGGTCCTCGATGGTGATCTCGGCGCGGAACGGAACATTTACGTAGATCGTCCCCTCTCCGCGGGGACCCAACGTCCCGGTGTGGTCGGCGGTCAGGCCGTGTGCGGGCACCGACAGTTCGATCCGCCGGTCCTCGGGGATGCCCAGCCTCGTGGCCGCGTCGATGAGCACCGGAGCCAGGTGCTTCTCACACAGGATCACATAGTCGATCTGCTGGTGCAGCCGGCAGAGCGCGTCCAGAGCGGCCGTATGGTTCAGGTCTTCCAAGGCGGAGAACGCGGCCTGCGCGAGCCCGTCATCGCGTACGGAGGTCGCGGTGCCGGGCAGGTTGGCGGCCTCGCGGGCGAGCCTGAACAGGTCGGGGACGGCCGCCGGCTCGCCGGCGAGGCCCACGGCCAGTACGAACCCGAGGGCGAGATCGCGGTTCTCGTTGGAGACCAGCGGCCCCGAAACATCCGTGACGAGCAGTCGGAGGGCGTCGCGGGCGAGTTCGGGCGCGCCGTCGGCGCCGAGGAGCCTGACCGTGCGCTTGGTCCAGGTCTTCGTCACGCGGCGACGCTTGTCCAGGCCGTCGCCGAAAGCGGCGAGGTGCCGGCCGAATTCGTCCAGTGCGGCCGGCACCCCCTCCGCGAGCCGTTCGCGCATCCCGTGCGCCCATCGATCGGTGGGCACCGGCGCCCAGTCGGGAAGGTCGGTTTCCGTCATGGGGTCGATCTTGACAGTCCCGTCCGACATCGGCCGGCTCTCAGGTGCAGGCGGTGCCGTTCAGCGTGAAGGCGGTCGGTGCCGTGTTCGTACCGGTGTAGGTGAAGTTGGCGCCGACCGAGGTGGACGCGCCGGCGGGGAGGGTTCCGTTCCAGCTCGCGTTGGTGACGGTGACGTCCTTGCCGGACTGCGACCAGGTGCCGCTCCAGCCCTGGCTCAGCGTCTGGTTCCCGGCGTAGGAGTACTTGAGCGTCCAGCCGCTGATGGCCGAGCTTCCGTTGGTGATGGTGATGGCGGCGGTGAAGCCCGTACCCCAGTCGTTCGCCGAGTAGGCCACCCTGCAGCTGGTCGTGCCACCTCCGCCGCCACCGCCGGAGCCGCCGAGCGCGGTGGAGATGGCGCCGTACACGTCGGGTTTCTTGTTGAGGTTCTCGTCCCAGGGCAGGGCCGAGCCCTGGCCGCTGAAGACGCCGGGGATCCAGGAGTACTTGTCGGTGTAGTCCCAGATCGTGATACCGACGCAGCGGGGCACCGTGAGGCACGCCTTGACGACGTTCGTGTAGTACTCCGCCTGCGTGGCGACCTTGGTCGCGTCCGCGGGCAGCACCATGCGGACGTCCAGTTCGGTGATGGCGACGTCGACGCCGAGGTCGGCGAAGCGCTGGAGGTTCCCGGCCATGTCGGTGGGGAAGCTGTACTGGATCGCCAGGTGCCCCTGGAAGCCGACGCCGTCGATCGGCACGCCCTGTGCCTTCAGCGACTTGACCAGGTTGTACATCGCGTCGCTCTTCGCGCCGAGCCCATCGATGTTGTAGTCGTTGATGTAGAGCTTGGCGTTCGGGTCGGCGGCGCGGGCGGCCTTCAGCGCGGTGGCGATGTAGCCGGTGCCGAGCGTGTTGTACCAGAGGTCCGACCGGTAGGTGCCGTCGTCGTTGAACGGCTCGTTGACCACGTCCCAGGAGTAGACCTGGCCCTTGTAGTGGCCGGCGACGTTGGCGATGTGGTTCTGCAGGATCGAGGTGAGCTGCGCGGCGGTCCAGTTGCCGCTGGTGAGCCAGCCCGGCAGTTGGTTGTGCCAGAGCAGCGTGTGGCCGCGGACGATCTGGTTGTGCGCCTTGGCGAAGTTCACCACCGCGTCGCCGCCCGCGAAGCTGAACTGCCCCTGCGACGGCTCGGTGGCGTCCCACTTCATCGAGTTGCCGGGCGTGATCGCGCCGAACTCGCTACTGCCGAGGATCTCGGTGTACGGGGTGTCGGACAGCTCGGGGTTGTCAGTCGCCGAGCCGAAGTACCTGCCCTGCGCCTGGGCGAGCTGGTTCAGTGTGGACGCGGCGGACGCAGGCCGCACCGCCAGCGCGGTGACGGCCAGGAACACGCCGAGCGACAGCGCCAGGACGGCCGCGAGTCTCGGCCGGAGTGGCGACGGCATGGTGGATTCCTCCTCATGTGCAGGGGTCGGCCGGTGCATGACGCGGCGCGGGGGAGATCACGGTCGATGTCCCCCGCGCCCTGGGCCGTCTCAGGGGCTCGTACAGGTGAGGGTGGGTGTGCTCGCCGTCCCGTTCGCGACCAGCCCGAACGTGGTCGACGCGCCGACCGCGACGTTGCGGTTGTAGTCCACGTTCCGTACGGTCGCGAGGTCTCCGCTCATGGTGAGCGTGCCGTTCCACAGGCTGTTGATGGTCTGGCCGCTCGGCACGATCCAGCTCACCGTCCAGCCGTTCAGCGTGGTGGTGCCGGGGTTGCTCACCGTCACTTCGGCCTGATAGCCGCCCGACCAGCTGCTGATCGTCTTGAACGTCGCCGTGCACGGCACGGTCGTGCCGCCACCGCCGCCGCTGGTGTCGCCGACGCCGGTCACCTCACCGTTGCCGCCGTCGAAGACCACGTCGGAGCAGCCGTAGAACGTCTCGTTGCTGTCCGAGCGCTTCCAGACGGAGTAGATGATGTGACGTCCGGTCTTGTTCGCCGGCAGGTTGCCCGACCAGTAGTAGTAGCCGTCGACGCTGCCCGTCGGCCCGGTGTCCGCCGGGTGGTCGGCCACGAGGAACGGGTCGGTCTCCATCTCGTCCCAGGTGAGCGGCTTGGTCGGGTCCCAGCCGTCCTTCGTGACGTACAGGTAGAACCAGCCCGGGTGCGCCGCCCACTTGTTGTAGCGGAAATTGAAGTTCGCACCGCTGGTCAGGTGCGTGACCGGCCAGTTGGCGTTCGGCAGGTCGAACCCGGAGTAGTTGGGGTTGCCGCCGCTGCACAGCTGCCCGTCGGGGACGAACCCGCGCGTACGGCCGGCGCCGTCGGAGCGCAGTACGGCGAACCAGTTGTAGAGGGAGTTGGCCCCGCTCTGCGCGACGGCGGCCGCACACGCCGGGTTCTGCGGTTTGATCTCCCCGGTCGAGGTGAGGCCGTCCTTCCAGCACAGGAACGTACGGGCGCCCGGCTGCATGAACGCCCCGTGGGCCCACGCCGAGGGCCCCGTGAACACGCTCATGACCAGGATGGACACCATTCCTAGGGCCGCGGCGAGCGCGCTTTTCCGTCGCTTTCTCACGACACCGTTTCCCTTCGATCCGCCCGCGGATCCGGGCACGGATGTCCGCAGGAGTTCGGCGCGGTGGGAGCGCTTCCTCAGGATCGGTTCGCGATCTCGGAGGGGTCAACGACTGCGGTGCGGGGGTCCGGGTATACCCGGCCGACCTGCGGGTTCTCATCCTTCGGGACAGGCCGGCCATGAAAGCAGCTGAAAGCATCGGCCGCGAGCGAGGCCGAAGGCGGCCCGCACGTTCGGTTACGGTCCTCCGGATGTCCGAAGAATTCTCAGGAGCGGCTCAGCATTTCCGGGTCACAGGCGTCTCTGTCCCGTGAATCGCCAACTGCTCATCCTCGAACGCGGGTCACCCGAGGCCGTGGGCGCGGTCACCTCGGTGTACCGCGAGCATGCGCTCGGTCTGATCCGCCTCGGCATGCTCATGGTCGGTGACCAGGCGACGGCCGAAGACGTCGTCCACGACGCCTTCCTCGAACTCCATCGCCGCTGGTCGTCGATACAAGACCCGGTGACGTACACGCGCTCGGCGGTGCTGAACCGCTGCCGATCGGTTTTGCGGCGGAGGGCGGTGGCCCGCCGATTCGGCGTGGGCCATCCTCCGCCGGCCTGGTCGGCCGAGTCGGCCGCCATGGTCGGTGAGGAGCGCCGGACGCTGCTCGAGGCGATCGCGCGCCTGCCACGACGGCAGCGTGAGGTGTTGTATCTGCGCTTTTACGCGGATCTACCGGAGGCTGAGATCGCCCGCACGCTGGGCGTCAGCCGGGGAACCGTTTCGTCCACGACGTCGCGGGCGCTCGCCGCCCTCGGTAAGACCCTGGGAGAGCAGTCATGAAGGGGTTGGAAGACCGGATCCGCGATGCCTGCGCCGTCGCGGACACCTGGGGGCCGGAGGAGCCCAGGCCGCTCCGGCTGCCGGTTCGCCCTCGGCTCCGGCTTAATGTGATCGCACCGCTCATGGCCGCCGCCGCGGTGGTCGTCGCCGTCTCTTTGGTCCTCGTCATCTTGCCCCGCCACTCGAGGCCGGTGCCGTCCACTCCGGCGACCGCGTCTCCGTACCTGCTGGCCCTATCCGGCGGCGTCCTGGACGTGGTCGACTCCCGTACCGGCGAAGCGCACGGCGAGGGAAAGAACGGGTTCGGCCCGGCGGTGACGAGGGGCCCGCGTCCCGGCACGTATCTGGTGTCCCAGCCAGAGAAGAGCGGCCTGTCCGGCACGAGCCGGATCAGAACGGTACGGCTGACCGCGGACGGTCGTACGGTGGTGGAGACCGCGCCGCACTGGTCGGTTCCCGGGGGCGTGCGGAGACTCGCGCTCTCCGCCGACGGCCGGCATCTGGCCTACACCACCCGAGAGATCACCCTCGCCCCGGGGACCCAGCCCAACATCCACCCGATCGTCATCGGCGTGCTCGACCTGCGCACCGGAACGCGTCGTGAGTGGACGCTGCCCAAGGCCCAGGATGCGAGTGCCTCCACCAAGAGCACGGAGTGGGACTGGGGCCTGTCCTGGTCCGGGGACAACACCACGCTGATCTTCACTGCGCGCGTGACGGGCCGTACGAATCAGGTACGTGCCCTCGACACGACCGCGCCCGGATCGGACCTGCTCTCCGCTCGGGTCCTGGTCGCCGGGGCCGGGAGGATCGGCGGGACCATCGCGTTCGCCGTGCCGTCCGGCGACCGTCACACCGTCATCACCGCTGTGGACGCTGCCAGGTCATCGGGGCGAACGAAGGCGGTGCTGGCCGAATACGTCGACGGCCGTTTCACGAGGATCCTCGCGACCCTGCCGAGCTGCGGGCCGGTGCACATGCTGACGTCCGGCCCCAACGGACTCCTCATCAGCAGGAACAGCATGGAATGTGGAAGCGGGTCCGGGGCGCTCATCGTCATGAATCGAGGAAGAATCCGGATCGGTTTCACCTCCGAGGAGAACGTCGACAGCGCGGCCTGGTGAGGCGTCGACCGAGCGAGTCGCGGCGTACGGCCTGGTGCGGCGTCAGCCGAGCGGGTACGTGTCGAGGCGGCCGCACATGCCGAAGGCGCGCTCGGGCGGTGGCTCCAGCCGGTGGACGGCCGCCTCCGTGAGGTGACCGATGTCCCCCTCCCGTAGACGGCCGAGGTGTTCGCCCGTGCGTGACGCCTCGGCCAGCGCGCCGGCCCGCCAGCGCTCCTCCCACTCGCCGAACAGCCCCTCCTTGAGCCGTACGGCGGAGCGGTAGAAGTCGTGCAGCGCCGTCGGATCGCCGCCGGACAGCCGCTCGCGCAGCACCGCGAAGCCGTCCAGGGCCAGGTCGCGGCGGCGTCGCGCCGCGGCCTCCCGATCGGAGCGCAGCGCGGCGGCCCACCCGTACGCCTCCGGGTCGGCGAGGATCTCCGGCGGGAAGGTGAAGACGGCGTCGCCGGCCTCGGGCAGGCCGCTGTTCTGCATGATGACGACGATGTGCAGCCCGCCGTCGCCGTTGACGAGCCGGTGGATCGTCCCGGGCGTGAACCAGGCGACCGTCCCCGGCCGCAGCGGGGTCTCGGCGAACCCGTCGCCGGTCAGCGTCTGCACGCTGCCCTCTCCCGCCACCACGACGTACGCCTCCGCACACGTCAGGTGGACGTGCGGGGAACCGCCGCACAGCCCATCGGCGGTCGGCCAGTCGTACACGCGCAGCCCAGAGATCCCCACCGCGCTGGGAAGCGGTCTCACTTAGTCCTCCGAAGGATGCACCGGCCTCCAGGCCGGGAGGAATTTGGCTCTGCCAGACCCGTCTCGGCCCAGCCGGGACGGTCCAAAAACGGAATTCACCGCAATTCGACGAAGTGCTTTACGCATGCGCATGTCATCTGTAAGTTCGCGGTCATGCGGACGGCGTACAAGTGCCGGGCCTACCCGGACCCCGAACAAGCGGCGGTGTTCAACCGCACGTTCGGATGTGTGCGCCTGGTGTGGAACAAGACCCTCGCCGAACGCCACGCGGCCTACCACCAGCGAGGCGCCAGGACCTCCTACAAGCAGACCGACGCCGCGTTGACCGGATGGAAGAAGACCGAGGACCTGGCGTTCTTGTCCGAGGTGTCGTCGGTTCCGCTGCAGCAGACGCTGCGGCATCAGCACGCGGCGTTCGCGAACTTCTTCGCAGGACGCGCGAAGTACCCGCGGTTCAAGACCCGCAACTCCCGGCAGTCCGCGCACTACACCCGTTCGGCGTTCCGCATGAAGAACGGCGAGCTGTATATGGCCAAGACCAAGGCGCCGCTCCGGTTCGTGTGGTCCTTCGACGACGTCGAGGTGGCCACGCTCAACCCCACCATGGTCGTCATCTCCCGGGATCCGGATGGCCGCTGGTATGTGACGTTCGCCGTCGACACCGACGCGCCCGAGCCCATGGACGAGGCCAGGCACGCCATCGGCGTCGATCTCGGAATCAAGGACTTCGCGGTCACCTCCGACGGCGAACGCATCGCCAACCCCCGCCACCTGGAGCGCAAAGCCCGCAACCTCGCCCGCTACCAGCGGCGCATGGCCCGCTGCCAGCGCGGGAGCGCCAACCGGCGCAAGGCCAAGGCCAAAGTCGCCCGCGCCCACCGCAAGGTCCGCAACGCCCGCGCCGACTTCCTGCACCGCACCAGCACCAACCTCATCCGCAAGGCCGACACCATCGTCATCGAAGACCTCGCGGTCACCAACATGGTCAAGAACCGCAGGCTCGCGCGCGTCATCAGCGATGCGGGGTGGGGGGAGTTCCGCAGGCAACTGGAATACAAGGCCGAACGCGCGGGGCGCACCCTCGTGGTCATCGACCGCTGGTATCCCTCTTCCAAGACCTGCTCGGCCTGCGGGCATCTGCTCGCGGAGCTGAGTCTTTCCACCCGGCACTGGACGTGTCCGGGCTGCCGCACCCGGCACGACCGGGACATCAACGCGGCCAAGAACATCCTTGCGGCTGGTCGAGCCGTAGCCGGGGAGCCCCCTGGTGATGCCTGTGGAGCTGGTGTAAGACGGCAAGGGTCCTCCCTTCCGCAGCCGGCGCTGAAACAGGAAACCCGCGCCGCGAGGCGCCCGGCCTGAATCCGGATCGGCCGCAAGGCCGATGGGACTCCCCCTCCTTCAGGAGGGGGAAGAAGTCAACACGCGTGGTCCTTCGCGTAGGCGTCCATGCGCGCGCGGTCCCACGCGCCGTCGGCGACGACGATCCGGTACCGCACGCGCAGCGTCTCGCCCGGCGGCAGCGCGAACTCCTCGGCGAACGCGAGTGACGGGTTGACCGCCGGGAACGGCGTGTTCCGGACGAACCAGTCGCTGCCGTAGTCCGGGTCGTCGAAGAACATCAGCGTGGAGGCGCGGTCGACCTCGTCGTGCCGGCCGACGTACGCGAGCCAGGCCGCGGGCCGGCCCATCATCTCCGGTCCGCCCAGTCCCTCCGCGGCGACGATCTCCCCGTCGGTGAAGGCACGCGGGCCGCGCCAGAACAGGCCGCTGTACCCGGCCGCGGGACGGCCGTTCGTCGTGGGACTGCCGAAGGCGAGCGCCTCCCCCCGTACGTTGGTGAGCTCGGTGGCGAACTCCAGGGCCCACGAGTCGTCCTCGACGTCGCGGACGGTCAGCTCGCGCCGCTCGTCCACCCAGTGCTCGCCCGCCTGGGTGTGCCAGGTGAGCCGCTCCGCGATCCGCCCCCCGTCGGCCTCGGCGAACTCCTCGTGCCGCATGACGCCGATGTTCGGCAGGTCGACGTAGCCCTGGTCGCGGACGTAGCTGCCGCCTCCCCAGAAGTTCTCGCCGGACAGGTGCGACACGGTCATCTGGACGCCCTTGTGCCAGCGGTGATCGTGCGGCCGGTACGCGGTGACGACGTCCCCGGCGAGCGTGCGGACCGGGTGCAGGTACGGCTTCGGCCCCTCGAAGGGCGACATGTCCGGCCGGTAGACGTACTGGAAGAGCTCCACGCCCCGCTCGTGCACGGTCAGAGTGTGGTCGCCGATGTGCTCGATCCTCACAGCTGCATCCCGCCGTTCATCTCCCGATAGAAGGGGTCCGTCTCGTCGATCTCGCCCCGATGCACGGGGCGGCCGGTGAGCGCCGACTTGTAGAGCGCGGCGATGAGCTCCAGGGTCTGACGGCCGCCCGCGCCGCTGGTCTCCGGGCGTTCGCCGCGCTCGTACGCGTCGAGCAGGTCGGCCAGCAGCGCCGTGTGCGAGCTCGGGACATCGGCCTCGGGCGTCCGCCAGGCGGCGATCCGCGCCTCGTCGGTAACGTGCGGGGCCGGGGTGTAGGTCCAGTCCGTGTTCTCGTAGCCGTACAGGTGCGACAGTTCGACGGTCGCGTCGGTGAGGTCGAACCGCAGCCGGCTCTCCTCGCGCGGTGACAGCACGCTGTTGACGATCGATGCCAGCGCGCCGTTCTCGAACCGCACGGACGCCAGGGAGACGTCCTCGGTCTCGATGTCCCGGTCGAGCCGTCCGGCCATGGCGCGCACCTCGGCCCAGTCGCCGAGCGTGGCCAGCAGCAGGTCCATCTGGTGGATGCCGTGGCCCATGGTCGGCCCGCCGCCCTCGGTGTCCCACCGGCCCCGCCACGGCACGTCGAAGTACGCGTGGTCGCGGTACCAGGTCGTCAGGCACACCGCGACGAGCGGCCGGCCCAGCTCGCCCTCGGCGATGAGGCGGCGCAGGTGACGGGCGCCCGAACCGAAGCGGTGCTGGTAGACGACGGCCGCGTACGGGCCGCCGTCACGCTCGGCGGCGATCATCGCGTCGTACTCGGCGAGTGAGAGGCACGGCGGCTTCTCGCACAGCACCCACGCGCCCGCCCGCAGGCACGCCGCGACCTGCGCCGCGTGCAGGTGCGGCGGCGTGCAGACGTGGACGAGGTCGGGGTGCGTCTCGGCGAGCATCTCCTCCAGGTCGGTGTAGGCGGCGGGGACGCCGTGCTCGGTGCAGAAGTCCTTCACGCGGACGGGATCGATGTCCACGGCGGCGACGATCTCGGCGCGGTGAGCCTCCGCCCACAGCGCGGGGACGTGACAGATGCCCGCGATCCCTCCGGTGCCGACGATCGCGGCCCGGATCACTTGAGGACGACCGTGGTCAGCGAGCGGGGCGCGAGGTCCACCGACAGGTCACGGCCGTGGGCGCGCGCGGCGGCCACGGGCGACACCGAGTGGTCCTGGTCGGTGAGGTACGCCTGCGCACGTCCGGCGCCCGAGTCGAGCGTCAGGTCCGTGGTGGTCTTCGCGGTGCCGGTGTTGAGGATCTCGACGACCTCCATGCCGTCGGCGTTGCGGTAGGCCGAGATCTTCAGCGCCGGGTCGGACGCGGTCACGGCCACCCGGGTCGCGCCCGGGCGGATGAACCGGCTGTACGCCGCGAACGCCCAGAAGCGCTTGGACACGTGGTAAGCGTCGCCGTCGAGCTGGATCAGCGCACGGGTCGCCCCGACGGAGGCGGCGAGCCAGTAGACGTACGCGCTGGCGTCGCCGTCCGTCATGGTCCGGTGGATGTTCTCCGCGATCGCGAAGCCGGAGTACTCGCTGCCGTCGTCCCAGTTCTCGTTCCAGGTGTTGCCGCCGGGGCCCCACTCCGACAGCCAGGCGTGCCGCCGGGTCGGCTGCGGGGAGGTCACCGGGCTGGAGTAGGCGTGGCCGGTGATGGTCGTGACCCACTTGGCGGCCTGGGGGTCGGCCTCAATGGCCTTGGTGTACTCCTTCTGGCCGTCCCAGCCGGTGTGGTCGCAGCAGGACAGGTTCACTCCGGCCTTCTTGGCCAGCGGGCCGAGCACCTTGACGAACTCCACGGCCTGCGCGGGGGTGAACCGCATCGAAGCGTACGAGACGGTGATGTCCGGCTCGTTGGTGAAGCCCAGGTCAGTGATGCGGATGCCCGCTTTCCGGTAGAACTTCGCGTACTGGACCAGGTACCTCGCGTACGCCTTCCGCCAGTCGCCGCTCGCGCAGTTCGTCCCCTGGAGGCCGCAGAGGGTGCCGCCGTTCGCGTCGGTTCCGTTGTCCTTCATGAAGCCGGGAGCGCTCCACGCGTCCGCGTAGAACCGCTTCACCCCGTACGACCTCGCCTGCTTCGCCAGCCAGACCTGGCCGCCGTCGTTTCCGTCCCAGACGTACTTCGGCGGCGCGTCCGGGCCGCCCGGGTCGGCCGGTTCGATCGAGTGCATGTGGTCGTACACGTTGTCGGCGGACGATCCGATGCCGAGCCGCAGGATCGACGCGCCCGCGCCGGTCTTCCGGCCGAACAGCAGGTCCACGACCTCCTTCTGCCTGGGCGCGGAGAGCCCCTGCAGCCCGTGGATGACGGCGGCCCGCTGGAACGCCTCGGAGAATCCGAACCCGTCGATCGGCTGCAGCTTCGTACGGAAGTCCACGCGGCTCGACGGCGCGGCCTGGGCGCTCGCCGGGAGGGCGAGGGAGCACGCGGTCGCCACGGTGAGGGCGAGGGCAAGCGATCTGCGCATGAGGGAAGAGCTACTTTCCGCCCACGCCGGCCAGGCCGGCGATGAGCCAACGACGCGCGAACAGGTAGACGACGAAGATGGGGAGGGCCGAGAGCATCACGGCGGCCATCAGGTCGGGCACTTTGGAGCCGAACTCGTTCTGGAAGTTCCACAGGCCCAGCGTCTGGACGCGCTGCTCGGGGGACTGGGTGAGGATGAGGGGGAACAGGAAGCCGTTCCAGGCGTTGAGCGCGCTGTAGACCGAGACGGTGGTGAGCGACGCCCGGCTGAGAGGCAGCGCGAGACTCCACATCAGCCGGAGCGCCCCGCCGCCGTCGATCGTCATCGCCTCGTACAGCTCACGGGGTACGTCGCGCAGCGCCGACGACAGCACCAGCACGCTGAGCGGCAGCCCGAACGCCACGGTCGGCAGAATGATCGCGGTCGGCGAGTCGTACAGGTGCATCCGGGTGATCATCAGGTAGACGGGGATGATCGTGGCCTGCGCGGGGACCGCGAGGCCGGCCAGGAAGATCCGGAAGGTCGCGGAGACGATCCGGCTGCGCGACCGCACGATCGCGTACGCGGCGGGGAAGGCGAGCAGCGCGGTCAGCGCGACACTCGCCACCGTGACGATCGCCGTGTTGACCAGGTAGCGGGCGTATCCGCTGTCGAAGACCTCGCCGAAGTTGCCGAGGGTCAGGCTGTGCGGCGGGGACAGCGGGCCGCCGTCGAGGTAGGCGTCATTCGGTTGGAAGCTGTCCTTGACCATGATGTAGATCGGCACGCCCACGAACACGAGCCACACCAGGGCCGCCGCCCCGGCCGCCCAGTTCGGCCGCCGCAGGCGCCGCCGCGTACGGCCGTGGTGCCGGCCGGACGCGACCGGCACGGGCCTCTCTTGCCGGAGTACCGCCATGGCGTCAGATCCCCTCCAGCGTGCTGCGCATCTTCCCGAAGCCGGAGAAGCGGACGATGAGCAGCGACAGCGCCGTGCCGAGCGCGGCCAGGACCAGCGCGATCACGCTCGCGTACCCCATCTGGAAGCTCTGGAAGCCGCTGAGGTACATGCGCTGCGGCAGGACCATCGTCGCGGTGCCCGGCCCGCCGTTGGTGACGATCAGGATGGTCTCGAAGTAGGTCAGCGACCCGACCAGCATCAGCACCGACGACGTGACGATCGTGTGCCTGAGCTGCGGCAGCGTGATGTGCCAGAACTGCCGGACGCGACTCGCGCCGTCGATGAGCGCCGCGTCGTACAGCATCTGCGGGATCTGCCGCGCCGCGCCCTGGTAGAGCAGCGTGTGGAACGGCACGAACTGCCAGGCGATGACGACGACGATGGCCGCCACGGCCCCGCGCTGGCTGCCCACGATGTTCCCGTCCGGGAAACCGATGTACGGGCCGATCGTCGCGGCGAGCCCGAAGTTCGGGTCGAGCAGCACCCGCCAGGTGATGGCGATCGCGGCGGTCGACATCAGCAGCGGCAGGAAGAAGATCGACGACAGCACCGCGCGGTTCAGCTCCCGGCCCGCCGCCCACACGCCGAGCAGCAGGGACAGCGGGGTCTGCACCAGCCAGCACAGCACCATGAAGACCAGGCTGATCCGCAGGGACTCCCATACCGCGTCGTCCGACAGCATGCGGTGCCAGTTGGCCAGGCCGTTGAACTTGGGTGTGCCGAGGCCGTTCCACTGCGTGAAGGACAGGACGGCGGTCAGGAGCAGCGGCACTCCGGCGAACACCCCGAAGAACAGCGCGGCGGGGACGATCCACAGCACACCCGGCCGCGCCGCCCGGTCCGTACCCGCGACGGCGGCGCGCGCCGCGGTCACTTGACCGCGTCCATGGCCTGGACGAACTGCTCGGGCGACATCTTCTTGAGGAAGACCTTCTGCAGGTTGCTGTGCAGCGGGTCGGTGAACTGGTGCGGCAGCGCCTGGTCCCAGGACAGCGTGAAGCTCGGCGCCTTCTGCACCATCTGGTAGACGTACTTGGCGAACTCCGGATTGGGCGAGGCGGACAGCCGCGACTCCAGGCCGCTGACGGCCGGCACGTCACCCGCCTTGATCAGCTTGTCGACGTACATCGGGTCGGCCATCTCCTTCTTGAGGAAGGCGGTGGCGGCGGCGACGTCCGCGGACTTGCTGCTGATCGAGAAGTAGTTGGTGGGGTTGCCGACGACGCTGTTCGGGTCGCCCTTGCCGCCGGCCACCGTGGGGAACGGCGCGAAGCTCAGGTCCTTCTTGGCGAAGTCCGGGTGCTTGTCGACCTGGTTGGACTCCTCCCAGGTGCCCATCAGGTGCATCGCGGCCTTGCCCTTGGCGAACAGCAGCCCGGCGCCGTCGTTGACGTAGTTCACCGACGCGAAGTTGGTGCCGAACGCCCGCCGGTCGACCAGGTCCTGGATTCGCCGCAGGGAGTCGAGCATCGCCGGCTGCCCCCAGCCGCCGGGCTTTCCTGCGAGGACGTTCTGGAGGATGCCCGCGAAGACCGTCGGCCCGCCGATGCGGTCGACGAGGTACTCCAGCCACATGAGGTTGGGCCAGGCGTCGACGTGGCCGAGCGCGAACGGCTGGATCTTCTTCGAGTCGAAGTACGTGACGAGCTTGAGCAGGTCGTCGTAGGTCGCCGGGGGCTGCTGGCCCTGCTGGGCGAACAGCGTCTTGTTGTAGAAGATCAGCACGGGCTGCATGCCGCGCAGCGGGATGCCGTAGTACTTCCCGTCGGCCTTCCCGGCGTCGAGCACCGACGGCAGGAAGGAGTTCTTCCAGGTCGCGTCGCTGTTCAGCTGTGAGGTCAGGTCGACGAGCCGGCCGCTCTGGGCGTAGTCCTGGATGCTGCCGGTGCCCCAGTTGAAGATCAGGTCCGGCGGGTTGGGCGAGCCCATGCCGATGCGGAGCTTGTCGGTGTAGCCGGAGCTGCCGGAGCTGGCGGTGGGCACCAGCTTCAGCTTGGTCGACGAGGTCTTGTTGAAATCGTCGATCGCCGCCTGCTGGATGGGGTTCTGTCCCTCGTCCTGCAGGACCCAGACCTGGAGGTTCTTGCCGCCTCCCTTGCCCCCGGCGGGCCCGGACGTTCCGCAGGCGCTGAGAAGGGGGCCGGCCAGGCCGGCGATCCCGGCGACTCCGGCGGCCGAGAGGAAGGTGCGGCGCGAGAGCGGTGTGTCGCCCATCGGTCCTCCTTGCGTGGGGTACGGCAGTGACGGGCGTTGCGACGGCGTGTCGCTACTGTTTCGAAAACATGTCGATAAACCGGTTGCTGCCGTACCTTAAGAAAGCGCTTCACAGCGGTCAACCCTTCGCGGACATCTTTCTGAGGTCAGCATTTGCAGAGCTAAATGGGACTAGGCACCTTCGAAAACTTGCGATACCGTTCACACCGGCCGAGCGGCGAAGGAGTGCACGTGAGACGTCAAGCCGGACGATGGACCGCCGAGTGAGCGGCACGACCGCCCGTCCCACGCTCGCCTTCATCGCGTCCGAGGCGGGCGTCTCCCCGGCGACGGTGTCCAAGGTCCTCAACGGCCGCACCGACGTCGCGCCGGCGACCCGAGAGCGGATCACCGACCTGCTGAAGGCCCACAACTACCTGGCCCCGGGCGGGCGGCGGGCGCGCCGGTCCGGCCTCATCGACGTCGTCATCGGCGGGCTGGACAGCCCCTGGGCCGTCGAGATCCTGCGGGGCGTCGAGGCGGAGTGCGCCGAGCGCGGCGTCGGCACGGTCGTCTCGCTCGTCCGCGACGACGACGCCCGGCCGTCGAGCTGGACGTCCCTCATCGCGCTGCACGGCAGCGACGGAGTGATCATGGTGTCCTGCCGCATGACCCCGGACCAGCGCGAACAGCTCGAACGCACCGGCGTGGGCCTCGTCGTCATCGACCCGATCGAGCCGCCGGGCCCCGGCCTGGCGAGCGTCGGCACGACCGACTGGGCGGGCGGCCGGGCGGCGACCGAGCACCTGATCTCACTCGGGCACCGGCGGATCGCGGTGATCGGCGGACCCCCGGACATGCTCTGCACGCAGGCGCGGATCGACGGTTACCGCACCGCGCTGGAACGCGCCGGGATCGAGGTCGACCGGCGGCTGATCCGCTACGGCGGCTTTCGGCACGAAGGAGCCTTTCGCGCGACGCGCGACCTGCTCGCACTGGAGGACCCGCCGACCGCCGTCTTCGCCGGCAACGACGAGCAGGCCATGGGCGCCTACGAGGCGGCCCGGCAGGCGGACCTGCGCGTGCCGGACGACCTCAGTGTCGTCGGATTCGACGACCTTCCGCTGTGCCAGTGGCTCTCCCCACCTCTGACGACGGTCCGCCAGCCGCTGGAGAAGATGGGGCGGACAGCGGCACGGAGCATCTTCCAGCAGCTCGACGGCGAGCCGCTGGTCAGTCCCCGCGTGGAGCTCGCCACCGAGCTGCGCGTCCGCCTCTCCACCGCGCCGCCACCCGGCCGCGCCTAAGGACGCGTGCCCCGTGGGCCTCGATGCGGTGGGAGCGCGAGGCCCACGGGACACGCCCTGCCCACACGACGTTCGATCGGCAGACGGGAGCCCCACGACACATGGCCGACACGCGAGGCGCACGAGCCGAGTCACGCGCCGCAGGAGAAGTCGCCGAGACGCGCGCCGCCCGTGAGGGGATTGAGGCCGTCCGCGACACCGCCCACCCGACCGAGCCCTGGCGCGACCCCCGGCGGCCGGCCGCCGAGCGCGTCGCCGACCTGCTCGGCCGGATGACCGTCGAGGAGAAGGCCGCCCAGCTCGTCGGCTACTGGACCGTGTCCGCCCGCCCCGGAGAGGAGGTGGCCCCGCTCCCGGACGACTTCGGCGAGCCGCCGCCCCTCGAGGAGGTCATGGCGGCCGGACTCGGCCAGCTCACCCGTGTCTTCGGCACGGCTCCGGTGCTCCCCGCGGAGGGCGCGGCACGGCTGCGGGAGCTCCAGGCCCGGGTCGCCGCCGGCAACCGGTTCGGCATTCCGGCCATCGCCCATGAGGAGTGCCTGACCGGCTTCATGGCCTTCTCGGCGACGGTCTTCCCGTCTCCACTGGCCTGGGGGGCGACGTTCGACCCCGGCCTGGTGGAGGAGATGGCCGCCGCCATCGCGGGCAGCATGCGGCGGGTCGGCGTCCACCAGGGCCTCGCCCCCGTCCTCGACGTGACGCGGGACCCCCGGTGGGGCCGCACCGAGGAGACGATCGGGGAGGACCCTTATCTCGTCGGTCTCGTCGGCACCGCATACGTACGCGGGTTGGAACGTTCCGGGATCGTCGCGACCCTGAAGCACTTCGCCGGCTACGCCTCCTCCCGGGCGGGCCGCAACCACGCCCCCGCCGCGCTGGGCCCCCGTGAGCTCGCCGACGTCGTCCTCGAACCGTTCGTGCTCGCGCTCCGCGAGGGCGGGGCCCGCTCGGTCATGCAGTCCTACTCCGACGTCGACGGGATCCCGGCCCACGCCGACGAGCGGCTGCTCACCGGCCTGCTCCGCGACGAACTCGGCTTCACGGGCATCGTCGTGTCCGACTACTTCGGGATCTCGTTCCTGGACGACTGGCACGGCATCGCCGGCTCCACCGGCGAGGCGGCCGCCCTCGCCCTGCGGGCCGGCGTCGACGTCGAGCTGCCCACGGTCCGCTGCTACGGCGCGCCCCTGGTCGAGATGGTGCGAAGCGGTGCGATCCCCGTCGAGCACCTGGACCGCTCGGTGTCCCGCGTCCTCACGCTCAAGTGCGAGCTCGGCCTACTCGACGGCGCGCCGGAGTCCGCGCCGCTCTCGGAGTCGCCGGACGGCAGCGGAGGCTCCGCACCGTACGCGGAGTCGCTGGACGGAGAGCGGCCCGGTGATCCGTTCGACTTCGACCCGCCCGGGCACCGGCGGCTCGCCCGGCGGATCGCCGAGCAGTCCGTCGTGCTGCTCGCCAACGACGGCGTCCTGCCGCTGCGGGCCGGCCGGATCGCGGTGACCGGCCCGCTCGCCGACGAAGCCCGGGCCATGCTGGGCTGCTACTCCTTCCCCAACCACATGACCGGCCGGTTCCCCGACATGCCGCTCGGCGTCGACATCCCGACCGTCACCGAAGCGCTCCGCGCCGAGCTCCCGGAGGCGGAGATCGACCTCGCGGCCGGCCACGGCGTCGAGGTCGCCGACGACGCGGACATCGCCGCCGCCGTCGCCGCCGCCCGCCGGGCGGAGGTCTGCGTGCTCACGCTCGGCGACCGCGCGGACCTGTTCGGCCGGGGCACCTCGGGCGAGGGCTGCGACGCCGAGACCCTCGCCCTGCCCGGACGACAGGCGGAGCTCGCCAGCGCGGTGCTCGCCACCGGTACTCCCACCGTCGTCGTGATGCTCTCCGGCCGCCCGTACGCCCTCGGCGACATCGTCGACCGGGCCGCCGCGATCGTGCAGGCGTTCTTCCCCGGCGAGGAGGGCGGCCCCGCCGTCGCCGGGGTGCTGTCGGGCCGCGTCGAGCCGTCGGGGCGGCTGCCGGTCAGCGTGCCGCGCGGCCCGGGCGGCCAGCCCGCGACGTACCTGCACTCGCGGACCGGCGGGCCCTCCCGCTGGAGCTCGATCGACCCGACCCCGCTGTTCCCCTTCGGCCACGGCCTGACCTGGACCCGCTTCTCGTACGAGACCCTCGAGGTGGATCCCTCGGCGCCGACGGACGGGACCGTCCGCGTCACCGCCACGGTGCGCAACACCGGCGACCGCCCCGGCACCGAAGTGGTGCAGCTGTACCTGGGCGACCCGGTCGCCTCGGTCGTACGGCCGGTGCGGTGGCTCGCCGGCTGGGCGCGGGTACGGCTCGAGCCGGGCGCGGCCGCCCGCGTGGCGTTCACCGTGCACGCCGACCGGACCGGGTTCACCGACGCCGACCTGCGGCGCGTCGTCGAACCCGGGCGGATCGACGTGGCGGTCGGCGCGTCCAGCGGGGACCTGCCGCTGAACGGATCGTTCACCCTGACCGGCCCGGTGCGCGTGCTCGGGACGGACCGCGTCCTGACCGTCCCCGTGGAGGTGACCGCGTGCTGAGCGACGGGAGGCCGGGGCTGAGGATCGACGCGCTGCGGGAACGCCTCGGCGGACTCGCGTACGGCGGCGACTACAACCCCGAGCAGTGGCCCGAGAAGACCTGGGCCGAGGATGTCGCGCTCATGCGCGAGGCCGGGGTCAACCTCGTCACCGTCGGAGTGTTCTCGTGGTCGGCGCTGGAGCCGGAGCCCGGCCGCTACACCTTCGACTGGCTCGACCGGGTCCTGGACCTCCTCCCGGAGAACGGCATCGCGGTGGACCTGGCCACACCGACGGCCGCGCCGCCCGCCTGGATGATCGCCGCGCATCCGGAGGTGCTGCCCGTGCTGGAGGACGGGAGCCGGCTGACGTTCGGCGCGCGCCAGCACTACTGCGCCTCCTCGCCGGTGTACCGCGCCGGCGCGGCCGCCCTTGTCGAACGGCTCGCCGCCCGCTACGCCGAGCACCCGGCGCTGGCGTTGTGGCACGTCAATAACGAGTACCCGGGCGTGGACGGCTGCCACTGCCCGGTGTCGGCGGCGCACTTCCGCCGCTGGCTCGCCGACCGGTACGGCGACCTCGACGCCCTCAACGACGCGTGGGGCACGGCGTTCTGGGGCCAGCGGTACGGGTCGTGGGACGAGATCAACCCACCCGGCCCGGTGCTCGGGGATCCCAACCCGTCGCAGGTGGTGGACTTCCGGCGGTTCAACGGCGACGCGTCGCTGGAGTGCTTCACCGCCGAACGCGACATCCTGCGGCGCCACACCCCGGACGTGCCGGTCACGACCAACTTCATGGCCTCCTACAAGCTGCTCGACTACTGGAAGTGGGCGGCCGAGGAGGACGTCGTGGCGCTCGACGCCTACCCCGACGCCCGCGACCCGATCGGCCAGGTCAGAGCCGCGCTGAACTTCGACCTGATGCGGTCGCTGCGCGGTGGGCGGCCGTTCGTCCTGATGGAGTCGTCGACCGGGCCGATGAACTCCCGCCGCCGCAACTCCGCGCGCCCGCCGGGGCAGCTGCGGCTGCGGTCGCACCAGGCGGTGGCCCGGGGGTCGGACTCGGTGATGTTCTTCCAGTGGCGGGCGTCGCGGTTCGGGGCCGAGAAGTTCTTCTCCGCGATGGTCCCCCACGCCGGGACCGACTCGCGTGTCTGGCGGGAGGTCCGCGCGCTGGGGGCGGAGCTGCGCGACCTCGCGCCCGTCGCCGGCTCGCGGGTCGACGCGGACGTCGCCATGGTCTGGGACTGGCCGAGCTGGTGGGCGCTGGAGCTGCGCGGCCGCCCCTCCACGGACGTCGCCTTCCACGACCAGGCGCTCGCGCACTACCTGCCGCTGTGGCGCGCGAACATCCCCGTTGCCATGGTCGCTCCCGGCGCCGACCTGTCCGGCCACCGGCTCGTCGTCGTGCCGAACCTCTACGCGGTGACGGACGCCGCGGCGGCGAACCTCACGCGGTTCGTCGAGGACGGCGGCCACCTCGTCATGTCGTACTTCAGCGGTGTCGTCGACGAGCACGACCACATCCGCCGCCCGAACGCCTTCCAGGACCTCCTGGGCGTGCGGGTCGAGGAGTTCAACCCGCTGCAGGTCGAGGAGACGCTGACGCTGCGCTGGTCCGACGGGCCGGCGAGCACGGCCGCGGAGTGGCAGGACCTCATGCGCGCCGAGGGCGCCGAGGTGCTCGCCGTCTTCGAGGACGGGCCGTTCGGGCGGTGCCCGGCCGTCACCCGCAACGCGTACGGCCGCGGCACCGCGACGTACATCGGCACCCGGCTCGACGACGCGCGGCTTCGCGCCCTGCTCCTCGACACCGCGTCCGCGGCCGGAGTGCGCCCCGTCGCGGACGTGCCCGACGGCGTCGAGGCCGTACGCCGGGGCGAGCATCTGTTCCTGCTCAACCACACGGATGAGGCGGTCATCGTCGCCGTTCCCGGTCCCTGCGTCGACCTGCTCACCGGCACCCGGCATGAGGACGCCCTGGGGCTGGATCCTCAGGGCGTCGCGGTGCTACGAGGTCAGCCCTTGTAGCTCAGGCGGGCGACGGTCAGCGTGCGGGACTTGGGCGACCTGCCGAGCGGGGACGCGTAGTTCGGGGCGGCGTTGACGAACGCCCAGACCAGGTCGTGGTTCGGCAGGACGGCGATGTCGCCGGCGATCTGCGCCTTGACGACCGTGTCCTTGCTCACCCATTTGCCGGAGTAGTCGGCCAGCCGAAGGTGCGTGCCGGTGAACCGGCCCGTGCAGGTACCGGCCTTGCAGGAGGCGTTCGCGACGCTCTGCCAGCTCACGAGGATCCGGTTCGGCCCGTACGGGGCGGCGTGCACGTTGACGTGGTCGGTCTTCGGGTCCGCGGTGAGGTAGACGGTCTTGCCGGTGGGCGTGGACTTGTTCTTGAGGAAGTGGATCGCCACCTGGTGCGTCGCCCACTTGGCCTTGACGGTGTAGCCGCGGCCGTCGCCGGAGGGCTTGGCCGAGGCGGCGCCGCGCGAGGTGAACACCGCGGCATAGCGGCCCGCCGACGACCGTACGAAGCCGCCGAACGCGCCGCCGCAGTAGCCCGCCCAGCACTGCTCGCGCTGCAGGACGGGAGCGTTGTTCGGCGCTCCGATGCCGGTGCTCACGAACAGCCCGGACCGCCAGTCCTCGAAGCACAGCGACGCGAACGGCCCGGACTTCTCGGGCAGCAGCGCGATGCCCTCGTTGTGGCTGCAACCCCAGGACCAGCCGCCCGACGCCCGCTTCCCGGCGCTCGTCACGTAGGCGAGCTTGTCGCCGAAGTGCCCGTCGGCGAAGCCGCCCGCACCGTGCACGATGAAGTACGCGCCGTACTTCGTGCCGTTCCAGGCCAGGCTGCTCCCCAGGGTCGGGGAGGTGTCATGGCTGCTCGCGCCGGTCAGCTTGGCCGCGAACTTCTGCTTGCCGCCCTGGTAGCGCACCAGGTACGCGGCGGTCTCGTGCCACTTGTTGGTGTCCGGGCGGCGGGTGAGCAGCGCGAAGCCACCGTTGTGCGCGATCAGGCCGCCGACCTCGGCGGCGTTCGGGACGACGGTGTCGGCGCCCGACCGCCGCAGGCTCTTGGTCAGCGAGGTGACGTGCACGGACTTTCCGTCCGTCCAGGCGACGCGGAAGGTGCCGTCCGGAGCGACGGCGGTCGCGACCCGCGAGTACGTGGGAGTCCCGTTGTAGCCGGGCGTGAGGTAGGGCAGGCCGGCCGCGAGCGTGACCTTCGTCGTGGTCAGGCCGGGCAGCGCCGCCTGCACGGCGGCCCCGTCCGCCGCCGCCTCCGTTCCCGCTCGGCTGTCGGCCGACCGCGGCGCGGCGACGGATCCGTGCCCGAGCGACGGGATGGCGTACAGCAGGCCACCGGCCACGAGCACACCGGGAATGAGGAGGAGCTTCTTCACCGTGGTCCCTTCGATTCATCGGTCCGAGGCGTAGTCGCCGCAGGAGCGGCCAAAGGTTGCCGTGTTACGAAAAAAGCTCATTAACACTGCTAATCTCGGCGCGGCCGAGGCCGACGAGCGGACCTCCGCCGAGGTATCCGGGAGCGCGCCGTGCAGTCCGAGGACGACGCAGCAGAGTTCCACGAGTTCTTCGAAGCCCACCACCGCGAGCTGTCACGCCTCGCCTACCTGCTCACCGGCGACACGGACGCCGCCGACGACCTGACCGCCGACGCGTTCGTCGCGGCATGGCACCGATGGGGCCGCGTCCGCAAGGCCGACCAGCCGCTCGCGTACGTTCGCCGCATCGTGGTCAACCTCGCCGCCAGCCGAGTCCGTACGCTGGTCCGGGAGCGCGCGCGTACCGGACTGCTCGGGGCGATGTTCCGCGATCGTTCCGACGATCCGGACATCCCCGCCGTCCTCGACGTACGGGCGGCGTTGCGGCGGCTCCCGATGCGCAAGCGCGCGTGCGTGGTCCTGCGGTACGCCTTCGACCTGTCGGAGCAGGAGACGGCCCGTGTGCTGGGCGTCTCGGTCGGCACGGTCAAGAGTCAGACGTCTCGGGGGGTGGCGGAGTTGGAGAAGGCCCTGGGTGCGTGGCGGTCGCCGCCGGCCCACCCGGCCGGGCGAGCGGGAGAGCTGCGATGAACGAGCCTCCCGGCTGGCTGCGTTCGGCGCTGCGCGAGGAGGTGGACGCGCACGAGCCGGACCGCGCCCGCATGTGGGCGCACGTGGATGCCGCGACCCGGCCGCACCGGGTCCGCCGAGGCAGGTTCCGCCCGATCGCCGCGACCGCGATGGCCGCGGCCGGTGTCGCCGTGGTGGCGGTGACGGTGGTGACCTGGCGGCCGGGCGGGTCGGACACCTCGGCCGTTCCGGCCGGACATCGCTCCGTCCAGACGGATCAGCCGTCCCCGTCCCCGTCCGCGTCGGCGACCGCCGCCCGCACCGTCCGGCCGTCGCCCACGGCGCGGGCGACGAGCTCGCCTCCACCGGCGCCTCGGCGGACGAAACCGGTGACGGTCGCCGCGCGGGTCGACCCGGGCAGCAATCCGTACTGGGCACAGGAGGACGTGACCGTCACCGGCGACCGCGCGCTCACGAAGCTGCAGGTCACCGTGCGGGTGACGCGCACCCAGGACGTACGGACGACGGGCTCGTGGTCGACGCTACCGGGCGACGACTTCCTCGTCACGGTCGGCGACGAGCGGGGAGCCCTCGTCTACCGGTGGGTGCTGCGGCCCGGCCGGTCGGTGCCGCCCGGCCAGCACGTCTTCGCCGCCCAGTTCGCCCGCGCGCCGCACGGGCACGACGGGCACGGCGATGGGTACACAGTGACGGCCTCCGACCGCGACGGACGAGCGATCACCCTGGACGGCGGATTCTGATCGACCGAACCGTTGAAAAAGGCCGGGAGGTCGGCCGGGGTGGGTTGGTCGGGCAAGGCCGGCCCGAACCGATGAACCTTCGGTCCCGCTCCCCGCGTACAGCCGGGTGACGGCCCGGCTTCCGGACCGTCCGAGGCGGAAGGGGTTCGGCCGTGCGACACGCGATCGCCCACGAGGAGGAGATCGAGCTACTCGAGAGGCTGAGTGAGGAACTGGCCCGGCTGGGAGTGGAGTCGGACCTGAGACGGTCGCTGCCCGGCCTGGCCGTCACGACGGACGTGCCGGGTGTGCCGCTGTACATCTTCGTCAGCGAGTCGGGCAACTACTTCGACTGGCGGAACGCCGAGATGCGTCACCCGGTCGCCGACGTGACCGGCGCGGCGAAGAGGATACGAGGGTTCCTGCGCTGCGACGAGCCCGCCGACCACTCCTGACCGGATGACGCATCGAGCGCCTTACTCGACGACGAGCTGCACCGGGATGTTGCCGCGGGTGGCGTTGGAGTAGGGGCACACCTGGTGCGCGGCCTCGACGAGCTCGCGGCCGGCCTCGGTGGGAATACCGTCGGGCAGCTCGACGCGCAGCGTGACCGAAAGAGCGAAGCCGCCCTTGCCGTTCGGCCCGAGCCCGACCTCGGCCGTGACGGCGGCGTCGGAGACGTCGATCTTCTTGTTGGCCGCGACGAGGTTCAGCGCGCTCGCGAAGCACGCGGAGTAGCCCGCGGCGAACAGCTGCTCGGGGTTGGTGCCCTCCCCGTCACCGCCTAGCTCGACCGGGCGGGCCAGGGTGACGTCGAGCTTCTTGTCGGAGCTGACCGCGCGGCCGTCCCGGCCGGACGCGGTGGCGATGGCGGTGTAGAGCGTGCTCATGTCCCGTACTCCTTGTCCAGACAGACCTGTCTGTCTTCGTTCGAGCCTAGACTAGACAGGTCTGTCTGGTAATGTCAACGCATGGCTCCGACGACCATTGCCTCGCGGCGCGAGAGCCCTGCCCGGCGTCGCGTCCTCGACACCGCGCTCGCGCTCTTCTACGCCGAGGGCATCCACGCGGTCGGCATCGACCGGATCATCGCCGAGGCGGGCGTGGCGAAGGCGACCTTCTACCACCACTTCCCGTCAAAGGACGACCTCGTCTGCGCCTACCTGGAAGAGCAGGTCGACCTCGTCCGGCGGCGCGTGGTGCCGCAGGGCATCACTCCCGACGAGAGGATCGTCTCCGTCTTCGAGGCCATCGGCGAGATCACCTGCAAGCCGGGCTTCCGGGGCTGCGCGTTCATCAACGCGGCGGCGGAGTACCCCGACCCCGAACATCCCGTACGCCGCGTGGTCGACGACTTCCGCCGATGGTTCCGCGACACGCTGAAGGACCTGCTCGTCGACGCCGGTCACCCGGACGCGGAGCGCACCGCGCTGATGCTCCTCGCGCTCCGCGACGGCCTCGCCGTCGCCGGCGACCTCGACGACCCCGCCACCGCCGGCCCCGCCGTACGCTCCGCCGTCACCCGCCTCATCGGCACCTGACACTGCGGAACTGTATGGTGACGGACCATGCACAAGATCGCCCGCATGGCCGGATTCCTTGCCGCCCACGGCGTCTGGAGCGTCTCCGACGGAGAGAACCTCATCCCCCTGCTCGGCTACGAGGACACGCAGGGCGATCGCGTCATGGAGCGCCTCGTATTCGATGACATCGCCGACGCCGCGAAAGCCGGCCAGGAGGCGCTGCAGACGGGCCGTCAGGACTGGGCGCGCGCGGTGCTCGTCGCCGACGGATACCTGCGCTCCGACGCGCGGCGGATCGACGCATTGCTCATCGACGCCGTCGACTATCTCCCGGCCCGGCAGTCGATGAGGATGGCCATCCCCTACCGGCCGCAACCTCAGGGCTTCGCCGTCTACCGCCCCAAGTTCCTCTCGGTCCCCGGCCGCTACGAGTCGGACCAGTCCGAATTGGCGGCGGCGTTCTTCGCCGGAGTCGACTCCCACGAGCAGGCGGCGGCCGTCTGGGACGCCCACCTCATCGATCAGTCCGTCTGAGTTCACACCTACGCTCGGACGTCGCCCGTCTCATCGGTACCCGGTCCTGGTCGCTTCGGACCCACAGAAACCTGTCGCGAGGTTCCAACCTCCCGCGGTCGCCCGGCGTGTGTATGGGGTGATGAGGAGGCGGAATGACGCGATTCGACGGGCTGCCGGAGTTCGTCGCGGGACCCGTCTTCACGAAGCCCTGCAGGAGCTCGCCGAAGAGGCGTCCCGACCCGATCTGACCGGCCGCGTGATGACGCGGGCACGCCGTCGCCGGCGGGTCCGGCTCCTGACCGCCCCGGTCGTGGCCGTCGGCGCGGTCGCCGTCGTCGCCACGGGATCGCTGCCCGGTGGTGGCGGCCCTGGAGGCGACACCGGTCCCACCGTCGCGCCGAGTGAACGGGTGCTCAACGCCGGCGCGCTGCCCAAGCCGCTGCCCGGCCACCGGGTCGAGCCGGTCAAGTACGCGTACCTCGACTGGTGCGGGGCTCAAAAGGGACCTCACACGGACGCGTGCACCCGGTGGCGCGTGGTCGGTGAGTCCGGCAAGCAGTGGCTGGTGGCCGACTCGCTCGGCTCGTCCTCGTCCATCCCTGGCGGTTCGGCGCCCTTGGAGATCAGCGCGGATGGCAACCTCATCGCCTACTACCGGCCGTCCGACGAGCACATCGTCGTACGGAACCTCCGGACCGGTCACGTCACCGTGGTCGGCCGGCGGCTCTCCCTCGACTATCTGAAGCGGAACGGGTTCGTACTGATGTTCTCCGGTGACGGACGGCGACTCGCCATCTCGTTCAGCTCGGAAGGTCCGGTCCACGCGCTGCTGGCTGACACGACGACCGGGAGCGTCCACGAGCTGCCCGGCGGCTGGGTGATCGGCCTGGGGAAGGACGCCTCGACGGTCACGCTCGCCGACGACAACGGCAAGCGGACGACGCTCATACTCGCCGGTTCCGACGGAAGGCTGCTGCGCAGGGTGCCGCTCGACCCGAACCTCCACCTCACGGGAACGGACAACACCGTCGCCTCGGACGGGCACACCCTGCTGGCTCTCCCTGGTCCGGAGAAGACGGGCCTCAGCGACGCGCGTCCAGAGCACACCGCCGTCCTGGTCGACGTCCGCACCGGTAAGGAGACCGGCCGGACGAGAGAAACACTGGTGCGCGCCGCTGACCAGCCTGCGGAAAAGGGTCCGGCCCGTACGGCTCATGCCGTACGGGCCGGGCCCTATCGCGCGAGGTTCAGGACAGCGGCGTGATGCGGTCCCTCGCCGGGACGGCGACGCCGGTGGTGCCGGCGGCGCCGAGGTAGGCGACGAAGGCGTCGATGTCCTGGGCGCCGCCGAGCGGGGCGGTGCCCTCGTTGAAGACGGTGAACCCGTCGCCGCCGGCGGCGAGGAAGTTGTTCATCGTGACGCGCAGGCTCGTGGTCGGGGTGACCGTCGCGCCGTTCACCTTGATCTCACCGACCTTGCCGGCACAGGTGGCCGCGGACGGGTTCGACTGGTAGGTGAGCGTCTTGGAGATCTGCAGCACCTTCTGGGTGGTCTGGTTCCCGCAGCCGGCGAACTGCTGCTCCAGGACGCGCCGGAGCATGTCCCCGGTCATCGTCTTGGTGACGAGGCTGTTGCCGAACGGCTGCACCGTGAACGCCTCGCCGTACGTCACCTCGCCGGGAGCCTCACCGCCCGAGATGTCGCCGGTCTTCAGGTCGGCGCGGACGCCGCCCGGGTTCATCAGCGCGAGCTGCGCGCCGCCCTTGGACGCGTCGGAGGTCGCGGCGAGCTGCGCGTCGGCGATCACGCTGCCGAGCGTGGTCTCCCCCTGCGGGGTTGCGTCGCGGGTCAGGTCGCCCTGGATCTTGCCGACGACCTTGTTGGCCAGCGGCGCGGACGCGTCGACGTACTGCTTGACGACCTTGGCCACCTGCGGGTCCGCCTTCGACGGGTCGTCCTTGCGGGTGACACCCGGGCCGGGGGTGTTGAGCGCGTTCTCGACGACCGAGTTGGCGGCGTCGGCGGAGACCAGCGTGCCGGTGCGGTTGTCGACCGTGAGCTTGATGTCGCTGAGGATGCGGCCGTACGACGCGGCGCTGGTGATGAGGCGCGTGACGCCGTTCACCGTGATCGTGCAGCGGTACTCGGCGTGCGTGTGGCCCGACACGATCACCTTGATGGACGGGTCCAGCTTCTTGGCGATCGCTTCGATGTCGCTGCCGGCGAGGTTTCCGGCGCAGCCGTTCGGCGCGGTCAGCGTCCCGGTCTGGAACCCGCCCTGGTGGATCACCAGCACCGGGACCTTCACGCCCTGGCGGGCGAGTTTCTTGACGGCGCGGTTCGCGGCCGCCGCCTCGTCGGTGAAGTCCAGACCGGCGACGCCGGTCGGGGTGACGATCGTCGGCGTCGCCTGCAGCACCTCACCGATGAAGCCGATCCGCACGGACCGCCCGCCGGTGGTGGGGAACCGCTTGATCCCGTACGCGGGGAACAGCGTCTTGCCGGTCGCCTTGTCCGTCACGTTGGCGGACAGGTACTGGAAGTCGGCGCCCGGGTAGGTCTTTTGGGTCGTCCACCGGTGATGCCGCTTCACGGCGTACGGGGCGCCCTTGCAGCCGGTGGGCGCGCAGCCGCCGTTCTGGATCCGCTGCAGCTGGGTCTTGCCCTTGTCGAACTCGTGGTTGCCGACCGAGGAGTAGTCGACGTTCATGAGGTTGGCCATGACCGTGGCCGGTTCCTCGTTGAAGAGCCCGTTGACCAGGGGGCTGGCGCCGATGTTGTCACCGGCCATCACGGTCGCCTCGCGAGCGCCGTACGCCGCCTGCTTGTCGCGTACCGCCTTGGCCAGGTAGGCCGCGCCGCCCGCGAACTTGCCGTACATGGTCAGGCCGGTGGGCTCGAGGTTGCCGTGGAAGTCGTTCCAGGCGAGCAGGTGGACGTCGGTCGTGCCGTGCGGCCGGTGCTTGCCCGCCCAGTCGACCGTGACCTTGTCGGAGAGCGTACGGGCGCCGGCGATGGTGACCGCGCCGGCCGGCTGCGAGCCGGTGACGGCCAGTGGCGCGGCGACCACCGTGCCCAGCGCGACGGCGATCAGTCCCGCACGGGTCGCGCGGGAACGCAGGAACGCAGGGAGCAAGGCTTCCTCCGAAGAGCCGGGACCACGCCGTCACCGGCGAGGGATGCTGATACCGCGGGTACCTTGCCATGATCCGGTGTCGGCCGGGAAGCCGCCGGGTTAATTCGTTTTCATGGCGTGACCTCGTGTTGTGACCATTTTGCGCGGGCGAATAGATTGCGGCCTGTGCCGACCCCCGCCTCCACCTCGGAGGCCCCTCCCGCCGCGGACGCGGCCGCGCCCCGCCGTGCGCGCGGTGCCGGGCTGCCGCTGGTCACCGCGCTGATCGTCGCCGCCGTGGTGCTGCGGCCGGTGCTGACCGGGCTGCTCGGCCACCCCGCCATCGCCAACTGGGCGACCGTCTTCGTGGCGATCACGGTCCAGGCCCTGCCGTTCCTCGTGCTCGGCGTCGCGGTCAGCGCGACGATCGCCGCGTTCGTGCCGCCCGGTCTGATCGCCCGGCTACTGCCCAAACGTCCCGCGCTCGCGGTGCCCGCCGCCGCGGCGGCCGGTGCGGCGCTGCCCGGCTGCGAGTGCGGCTCCGTTCCCGTCGCCGCGCGGCTCGTCTCCATCGGCGTGACGCCCGCGGCGGCGTTCGCGTTCCTGCTGTCGGCGCCGGCCATCAACCCGGTGGTGCTGGTCTCGACGGCGGTCGCGTTCCCCGGCCGTCCCGCGATGGTCGTCGCGCGATTCCTGGCCAGCCTGGCCGCGTCGGTGGTCATGGGGCTGCTGTGGATCGCGCTGGGCCGCGACGACCTGATCACCCCGAGGCGTACGCACCACGGCGAGGAGGACGGCCCCCGGCTCGGCGTGTTCCTCGCGACCGCGCAGCACGACTTCCTGCAGGCGGGCGGATTCCTGGTCATCGGGGCGGGCACCGCGGCCACCCTCCAGACCCTCGTACCCCGGAACGTCATCGACTCCGTCGCCGGCACCGGCCCACTCTCGCTGCTCGTGCTCGGCGTCCTGGCCGTGGTCGTGGCGCTCTGTTCGGAGGCGGACGCCTTCGTCGCGGCGGGACTCAAGCAGTTCTCCCTCACCGCGCGCCTGGCGTTCCTCGTCGTCGGGCCGATGGTGGACGTCAAGCTGTTCGCGCTGCAGGCGGGGACGTTCGGCACCCGCTTCGCGTGGCGGTTCTCGCTCGCGACGTTCGTGGTCGCGGTCACCTGCGCCGGGCTCGTCGGGTGGTGGCTCCTGTGACGGAGGACGCCCGCGCGACGACGGTCCTGCTCGTCGGGGCGATGATGGTACGGCTCGCGCTGAGCGGCGCGTACGCCAAGTACGTCCGGAGCGGCATGGGCGACGTGCTGCTCGTCGCCGGCATCCTGCTCGTCGCCCTCGGCCTCGTCGGCGTCGTCCGGGCCCTGGGATTCGGCCGCCGAACCGTCGACGCGCACGGGCACGACCACGACCATGGCGACCGGGCCGGGTGGCTGCTGCTCGGGCCCGTCCTGGCGCTGCTGCTCGTCACACCGCCCGCGCTGGGCAGCTTCGGTGTCGGCCGCAGCGCCGCCGTCGCCGTCAGCAGTTCCGGGCGCACCTTCGATTCGCTTCCCGCCGGCCGTACGGTGCCGATGACGCTCCTGGAGTTCGACGAACGCGCTGCGGACCACGGCGGCGCGAGCTTCGGCGCGACGCCGGTACGGCTGACCGGGTTCATCACTCCGGCGAACGACCGCACCGGCTTCCAGATCGCCCGATACCAGATCGCCTGCTGCGCCGCCGACGCGGTCGCGAGCGTTGTCCGCGTCACGGGCACGACGGGCCGGCCCCCCGCCCGCGACCAGTGGGTCACGGTGACCGGGACGTTCCAGCGCTCCGCCGACGGCGTCCCCGAGCTGCAAGCCACCAGCCTCACCGAGGTCCCCGCCCCGCGCGATCCCTACGAATGAGCCGTACGGGTCTCACCGCCCACCGCCATGGGCGGACGCGGGCCGGGGGCGCCGTCCATTCACCTCGGCGGCGGCGGGGACCAGCCCGTAGGGGTCGGGATGGATCTTGCGGGAGAAGTCCATGAGTTCGACTCTGTGCGGACGCAACCGGATCAGCACGAAGTCGTTCCCGGCCGGGCCGTCCGGAAAGAAGGCCTTCAATCCGTCCTGCCACCGAGCTACCCGTTCTGTCCTGTCGCCCACCAACTCGGCGTCCGCATGCAGGCACAGGTAGGCGAAAGCGGCCCTGTCTTCGACCGCGTAAGACACCATCCGATGACGTGAGATCTCGGTTGCCTTACGAGACGCCGGGCTCGTCCCGATCCACACGGTCCCGTCGGCATCAACACCGACATGCTGGACGAGCCGAGTATGCGGCTGCCCATCGTCCACCGTGGTCAAGAACCCATACGGGTTGGCGCGCAACAGCTCCAACGCCACATCGAGCAACTCACCGGACACCGGTCACCACTCCCCATCCACCCTGAAGATCACCACACTTCAGACCGTGCTTCACGGGACCGACCTGATGGACAAGAATGAAGCATCCTTCTGTACGGTGGCGTATGGATAACATACGCTAACGTCGAGGAAACCACCGACGAGGGCGAGCAGCACGCCGAGCTCCAGCGACGCCACCGTGCGCCGGCGCCGTTCGGATTCGGTGCCCGAGTTCATCGCAGGAGGCGCTCCGGCAGGGGTACGTGGCGGGCGCGCAGCCATTCGCCGAGCGCCTTGGCCTGGGTGTCGAAGCGGCGCGCCTCGGTCGCGCCGCCGTCGAGCAGGCCCCGGACGACGAAGTTGACCGCGCGCAGGTTCGGCAGGACGTGCCGCTCGATGGTCAGCCCGCGCGTCTCGGGCAGCAGGTCCTGGAGCCGGTCGACGGTCATCGTGGCGGCGAGCCACGGCCAGGCCTCGGGATCGGAGACCCACAGGCCGACGTTGGCGTTGCCGCCCTTGTCACCGGACCGGGCATGTACGAGGCGGCCAAGCGGCCCCTCGACGGTCGGTCCCGGCTCGTACGGGTCTTCCTTCGCGGAGCCGGCCGTCTCAGCGGAAGCGGAGATCGCCGCCGACTCGGCAGGTGCGGGAATCTCCACCGGCTCGGCGGGAGCGGGGAACTCCGCAGGCTCGGTCGGAGCCGAGATCTCCGTGGGGTCGGCGGGGGCGGGGATGAGCTCCTGCCGTCCGTCGGCGTGCACGACGGTGTGCCGCAGGATCCGCTGGGGGACGAGCGTCGGCCAGTAGACGCCGTACGCGGAGCCGGCCGTCGGCACGCCCATGCCGTAGATCCCGGGATAGCTGGAGAGGGCGAGTTCGACACAGAGCGCGGAGAACGCGCGCCCGGCGCTGTGCTGGTCGCCGTCGACGGCGACGTGGAGAAGGCTGGAGCCGGCCATCTGGTCGGCCGGGTCCGTCGCGGGCAGCCCGATTCGGGTGAAACGCAGGTCGGTGATGCCGGGGTCGCCGTCGAGGCGCGCGTGCACGGCCCGTTCGACCAACGCGGCCTTGGCGTCGATGTCCAGTCCCGTCAGCACGAACGTGCAGCCGTTGCGCCAGCCACCGAGCCCGGTCACCGCGACCTTGGTCGTCGGTGGCGGGGCCTGCCCGGCCGTGCCGCCGATCCTGACCCGGTCGGGACCCTCCTGCTCCAGGCGGACGGTGTCGAGCCGGGCGACCACGTCCGGGTTGAGGTAGCCCGGCGCGCCGATCTCGTACAGCAGCTGGGCGGTGACGGTGTCGACCGTGACGGCCCCACCGGTGCCCTCGTGCCTGGTGATGACGCTCGTGCCGTCGCGGTCGACCTCCGCGATCGGGAAACCGGGGTGCCGTAGGTCGGGGATGGCGGTGAATCCGGAGAAGTTCCCGCCGGTGGCCTGGGCCCCACACTCGATCACATGCCCGGCGACGACCGCCCCGGCGAGGGCGTCGTGGTCGTCCGGCGACCAGCCCCACCACCAGGCGGCGGCCCCCGTCACCAACGACGCGTCGGCGACCCGGCCGGTGATGACGATGTCGGCGCCACCCCGGAGGGCCGCGGCGATGCCGAACCCGCCGAGGTACGCGTTGGCGGTCAGCGGCTCATGGTCCCAGCTCGTGAACGGCTTCCCGGTGTCCAGGTGGGCCAGGTCGTGGCCCTCGGCCGCCAGCTCGGTCAGGCGGGTGCTGAGATCGTCGCCCTCGACATGCGCGACCGTGAGATCCACTCCGGCCTCGGCCAGCAGCGCGCGGGTGTCCCGGGCGAGCCCGGCCGGGTCGAGGCCGCCCGCGTTGACGACGACCTTGATGCCGCGCTCGGCGATCTCGGCGGCCACCGGCTCCAGCTGACGGAGGAACGTCGTGGCGTACCCGCCGGTGGGCTTCTTGAGGCGGTTCTTCGCCAGCACGAGCATGGTGACCTCGGCCAGGTAGTCACCCGTGACGACGTCGACCGGGCCGCCGCGCACCATCTCGGCGAGGGCGGTGAGCCGGTCACCGTAGAAGCCGGAGCAGTTCGCGATTCGTACCGGCCGGTTCATGGGCTGCTCCCGGGTGACGTCGCCTGTACGAGGACAGGATCGCCTCGTACCTGCCCCGAAAGGCGAAGTTACCGCACGGTCGCCCGGCCCCATCGGACCGGTCCGTGTGGGGCGACCGGCTGACCGCCGACGCCCTGGGCCCGGATCGACTCTCTATGCGTACGACGCTGGAACGCACACCGACACCGGCCTGTTCACCGTGTCGGACGTGTTGCCGATGTACGCCGTGACCCCGGCGTCGGCGTTCAGACAGATCTTCCCGCCCTTGTCGATCCCCTTCCCATAATTCTTTGGAATAATGGCAGTAGCTCCTCGAGTACGGTCGGCTGAGGGTCTTCTTTCCGAGGGGCGGATACGTGCTCGCCTCCGCCGGCGCGGACACGAGCAGGACACCGATCATGGAGGCGCCGACGGCCGCCGCACCTGCCGTAACATATTTGAAACTCAACGCGCGACCCTTCACCTTCAGCGGAGATGTTCCGCAGAAAGTAACACTGGGGATAGGCGCGAAAAATGAGCCGCGAGTCCCGATCATGCTGATGCGGCGGCCCTATTGTCGGCCGCGCGCTTTCATGCTAGGCCCACCTACTCGCCTGGCCGCCGCAACGAACTCGGTCGGCCACCGAATCCGGCTCAGCCGGCAGGGTCGGCCGCGGCCAGCACCTCGGTGACTTCGGCCGCCGACGCGTTCCCTCCCGTGCAGACGAGCCCGACCCGCCGCCCGGTGAACTCGTCGCGGCGGGCGAGCAGCCCCGCCAGCGCCGCCGCTCCGGCCCCCTCGGCCAAGGTGTGCGCATGGGTGAGCAGGAGCCGCTGCGCGCTCCGGATCTCCGTATCTGAGACCAGCACGAAGTCGGTCAGGCGCGCACGCATGATCTGCTGCGGCAGGTCGAACCCGCGTCCGGTCGCCAGCCCCTCGACGACCGTACGGTTGGGGCGGGTGACGCACGCGCCGGCCCGCCAGGAGTCGTACGCGGCGGGCGAGGACTCCGACTGCACCGCGATGACCCGGCATGCCGGCGCGACGGCCGCGGCGACGAGCGACGCCGCGGCGGCCCCGCTGCCTCCCCCGACGGGCACGAACAGCACGTCGAGATCGGGCACCGCCTCGAACATCTCCAGGTACAGCGTGCCGACCCCGCTGATCAGCTCCGGCTCCGCGACGCCGATCAGCGTCATCCCGCGGTCGGCGGCGACCTTCTCCGCGTACTCCTGCGCCTCGCTCATTCCCCGGCCGTGCACTTCGACGTCGGCGCCGAGGGCCCGGACCGCGCCCACCTTGGCGGGATTGGGGTTCTCCGGCATCACGATGACGCACGGGACGCCGAAGAGGCGTGCGGCATAGGCGATCGACTGGGCGTGGTTGCCGGTCGAGAACGCGAGGACGCCGCGCTCGCGCGCCTCCGGCCGCATGCCCGCCAGTAGCGTGATCCCGCCCCGCACCTTGAAGGCGCCGGTCGGCTGGGTGTTCTCGTGCTTGACGTGCACGGTGGCGCCGACGACGTCGTTCAGCATGGGAAAGGACCACAGGGGAGTCGGCGGCAGATGCGGTTCGATGGTCCGGCGGGCCCGCAGGACGTCGGTCAGTGACAGGTCGGTCATGTCCTCCAGCGTGGCGCGTCGAGGATAGATCAGTCCAATCGATGGTTTCGAGGAATCCAATAGGCCAGATCAATCTATAGCTCCGGGCTTGCGGGGAATGAGCGCGAATAGAGAGGGTGGCGAGCCGAGCCGCAGGTAAGAGCGGGCCTCACGGGTCAGCGGCGACCGAGGACCGACTGGCCGACCGGGTTTCACAGCAGAGAGCGGCTGGACCCACCCGCCGCTCACCGCCCGCTCCGTTCCCCGACCTCACCGGCCGGGGCGGCGTTCACTCGAAGTCGTCCGGGCTGAAGTCCTCCGGATGGGCCGGGCCCGTACTGGGTCCGCTGTCCGGGTCCTCTTCCTCGACGGGCGTCTCCGCCTCCGTCGATGTCGGCGGCACGCCCCCGACGTCTCGCTTCGCGTGCTGTGCTTCGCGCGGCTCCCCCATGTCCGCCTCCTTGCTCCGAACACCCCATGACGGGGCACGACACCCATACCCGCCCCGCATCTCCCTACGCTCCGTCTCGCGATATCGGAAGGCGTGCCGGATAGGCCGCCATTAGGGTGATCGGCAGCAATGCCGATCGATGAGAGGTCAACGGGGTGGACCAGGCGTTCCAAGTCGATCTGCGCGGGGTCGTCGACCTACTGAGCAGGCACCTGTACTCCAGTCCCCGCGTCTACCTGCGAGAACTGCTGCAGAACGGCGTCGACGCCAGCACCGCTCGCGGCGATGGCCCGGCGCGGATCCGGATCGAGACCGGAGAAGAACTCCGGGTCCACGACGACGGGATCGGCCTGACCGAGGAGGAGGTCCACGAGCTGCTGGCGACGATCGGCCGGTCTTCCAAGCGCGACGAGCTCGGCCTCGCCCGGCACGACTTCCTCGGGCAGTTCGGCATCGGCCTGCTGTCGGCGTTCCTCGTCGCCGACGAGATCACCGTCGTGACCCGCTCCGCCCGGGGCGGCGAGCCCGTGCGGTGGACCGGCTTCGCCGACGGTCGCTACCGCGTCGAACCCGGCACCCGGGACGAGCCGGGCACCACCGTGAGCCTGCGGGCCCGGCACGGTGCGAGCGACTGGCTCACCGCCGCGACCGTCACCGAACTGGCCGCGACGTACGGTGAGCTGCTCCCCGTCGAGCTGACCGTCGACGGGCGGCGGATCACCGGCGACGGCCCGCCATGGCGCGCGGCGTACCCCGACCCTGGGCGTCGCCGCGCGGCGCTCGACGAGTACTGCCGGCACCTGTTCGGGTTCGCGCCGTTCGACGTGATCGACCTGGACGTCCCCGAGGCCGGGCTGACCGGCGTCGCCTTCGTCCTGCCGCAGCCGGTCACCCCGACCGCGCGCGGCGCGCACCGCGTCTACCTCAAGCGGATGCTGCTGGCCGAGGGTGTCGAGGGGCTGCTCCCTGACTGGGCGTTCTTCGTCCGCTGCGTGGTCGACGCCGGTGAGCTGCGGCCTACGGCCGGGCGCGAGGCCCTGTACGAGGACGAGCTGCTCGACGCCACCCGCGACGCGCTCGGACGGCAGGTGCGGCAGTGGCTCGTACGGCTGTCGGAGACCGACCCGGCCCGGCTGCGCGCCTTCCTGCGCCTGCACCACCTGGGCGTCAAGGCGATGGCGCTGCGCGACGACGACATGCTGCGGATCGTCGACCGGTGGCTGGAGTTCGAGACGTCCGCCGGTCCGATGACACTCGCCGAGTTCCGTACCCGGCACCGCGACGGCCGCTACACCGCGGACCTCGACGAGTTCCGGCGCCTCGCGGCCGTCTCCGGCGCGCAGGGCGTGCCGCTGGTCAACGGCGGTTACGTCTACGACGCCGACCTCATCGAACGGCTGCCGGCGATCGACCCCGACGCCGTCCTGCGGCCGCTCGACCCGTCGGAGCTGACCTCCCACTTCGGCGTGCTCGACCCCGAGACCGAGCTGGCGCTGCGCCCCTTCCTGGCCGTCGCGCAGCGGGCCGTCGACTCGCTGGGCTGCGAGGTCGTCGTCCGCGACTTCGACCCGGCGTCGCTGCCCGCGCTGTACATGACCAGCCGGGCCGCCCGCCACCAGGCCGAGCTGCGCGAGGCGCGGGAGTCCGCCGACGCTTTGTGGTCCGACGTTCTGGGCGCACTGGAGGGGATGGCGTCCACGAGCGACCGCCCGCAGCTCGTCCTCAACCACCGCAACCCGCTCACCCGCCGCATCACCGCACTGACCGAGACCGGCCTCATCGAGCTCGCGGTCCAGGCCCTCTACGGCCAGGCGCTCCTGCTCGGCCACCACCCCCTGCGGGCCGCCGACACCGCCGTGCTCAACCGGTCCTTCCTCGGCCTGCTCGACTGGGCCGTCCACGACCCCACCCCGGAGGGCCCGTGACTGTTGCTAAAGCGATCGAGCTGATGAACCGCGCCGGAGAGCTGCCGTACGGCCAGGCGCGGACCATCATGGTGGAGGAGTCGCTGCGCCAGGCGGAGTCCGCCGGCGACGAGCGCCTCGCCTACCGGATCCGCAACCACCTGCGCACGGAGTACGTCCAGAGCGGCGAGCGGGCCAAGGCGTTCGCGGTGTTCGTCCGCTGCCTCAGCGACTACGACCGCAACCCGGACTGGGGCGAGGAGCACCTCCTCTACTGGGGGTTCAAGTCCACCGTCACCGGGCTGACGAAGTTCCCGGAGATCCCGCTCGACCGTACGCTCGCGGTGCTGGACGACATGGAACGCCGGTACCAGCTGGCCGGCGAGGGGCTGCAGCCGGTCCACATGTGCCGCACGCTCGTCACCCAGCACGTACACGGCGCGGAGGCCGCCGACGAGTCGTACACCCGGTGGCACGCGGCTCCCCGCACGCGGCTGTCGGACTGCGAGGGCTGTGACCCCAGCATGAAGGTGTCCTACCTGGCCGCGCGCGGCCGGGACGAGGACGCGGTCGCGCTCGCCGAGCCGCTGCTGAGGGGAGAGCTCGGCTGCGACGAGCAGCCGCAGACGATCCTCACCGAACTGCTCCCCGTCTTCCTCCGCACCGGCCGCCTCGACGCCGCCGCCGACGCCCACCGCCGCGCGTACCGCGCCCAGCGCGACCGGATCGCGGAGCTGTGGGGGATCGGCGTGCACCTGGAGTTCTGCGCGCTCAGCGGCAACGAGGCCCGCAGCCTCGAACTCCTCGAACGTCACCTCGGCTGGCTCGACCGGGCTCCGACCCCGTACGAGGGCATGCGGTTCGCCGCCGCGGGCGCGCTGCTGCTCCGGCGGCTCGCGGAGATCGGCCACGGCGACGTGACCGTACGCCGGCCGGCCCACGGCGACCGGCCCGCCGGCGAGGTCCCGGCCGCCGAACTGCGCGAGGAGCTGACCCGGCACGCCCTCGACGTCGCCGCGCGGTTCGACGCCCGCAACGGCACGCCCGAGCAGGGCCGCCTCATCCAAGAACTGCTCGACGCCGAACCGCTGGTCGAGCAGCTCCCGCTGACCCCGTACGCGCGCCGCACCGCGACGCCGCCCGCAACTCCGGCCCCGCGCCAGGACGACCTCACGGCCATCGACGATGTCGACCGGCTGCTCGACGTGGCCGAACGGCACTGGAGGCGTCGCGAGTCCGCCCCGGCGCTCGCCGCCTGGCGGCGCGTCGACGCGATCGGCGGCGACCTCACCCTCGTCCAGCAGGGCCGCCGCGTCGACGGCGAAGGACTCGAACGTCTCCTCGCGGGGGACGCGCAGGGCGCGGTGGACGTGTGGCGGCGGTCCGCGGACCTGTACACCCAGGGCGGGGACGAGGAACGCGCCCAGGCGGCGACCAGCAGGTACGCCGCGGTGCTCTGCCAGACCGGCCAGGCCGACGCGGGCCTGCCCCTGCTGCAGACCGCCGTCGCCTGGCTGGACGCCGACGCGACCGACCCCCGGCGGGCTCTCGCCGCCCGAGGCCGGCTGGCCGCCGCGTACGGCGAGGCGGGCCGCATCGAGGAGGCCCTCGCCCTGCTGGACGGCGCGCCCGCAGTGGACGACCTCGACGAACTCGCCGACCTGGAGATGACGCGCGCCCGCATCCTCGCCCCGGCCCGGCGCGAGGCGGAGGTCATCGCCGCGCTCCGGCGGTCCGCCGACGGCTACCGGCGGAGCGGCCAGAGTGCGGCCCTCGCCGAGGCCGCTCTCCTCCTCGGTCAGCGGCTGGCCGCGAGCGAGGACGAGGAGGAGGCTGCCGAGGCGGACGCGCTGCTCACCGAGGCCGTCACCAACGCCCCTGCCGACATGCCGGCGTTCCGCGCGAGCGCGTACGCCGTCCGGGGCGGTCGCCTGCTGGCGCGCGGCGACGCCGCCCAGGCCGCCGAGGACCTGATCGAGGCCGTCGCGGTCTTCACCGCCGAGGGCTCCCACCACCAGGCCGCGTACGCGCGGCAGGACCTGTGCGTCGCCTACCTCGACACCGGCCGGTTCCTGGAGGCGGCCGAGACCGCCGAGGAGGCGCTGCCGCTGTTCGAAGCGCACGGCGACACCGACGCCGTGCGGCGGACCCGCTACCTCCTCGCCAACGCCCAGCGCGAACTGGGCGAGCTCGAGGCCGCCGCCGACAACTTCACCCGCCTGGCCGAGGGCGAACGCGCCGAACAGCCCGCCGTGGCCGCCCGCCTCCTTGTCGAGGCCGGCGACCTGCTGAGCCGCCTCGACAAGGACGCGACCGCCGCCGAACGCTTCGCCGCGGCGGCCGAGGCGTCCACGGCAGGGGGCGACCCGTACGGGACCGTGCAGGCCCTGCGCCGACAGGCCCTGTGCGTGATGTGGAGCGGACGGACGGAGGACGGCCTCGCCGCCATGGCGAACGCACGGGCCGCGCTCGCCGCCCTGCCCGAGGACGAGCCGGCCGCGCTGACCTGGGAGACGGCCCTCATCGACTTCGACGAGGCGCGCATCCTCGGCGCGCTGGAGCGCTTCGACGAGGCGATCGCCGGAGCCGAGCGAGCGGCCGCCGCCTTCACCTCACTCGACCAGAAGGAGCCGGCCACGGCCGCGGAGAGCCTCCGCGCCGACCTGGTCGCCGCGAGCGCGGGCGCCGGTGACACGTCCGAGTGACCTCTGGCCTAGGAGACCGATCGTGAACCCGAAGCAGCAGCGCCGGCTGATCGAGGAGCGGTACGTCCTCGGCGAGGATCTCGCTCAGGATCCGACGATGCTCGACGGCTGCCCGCATCGGTATGTGTTCGTCATGGTGCCCGCCCGCAGCATGACGAGCGCACCCGTGGCCGGGGTCCTGCCGCTTCTGCTCCAGTGCGTCGAGACGCTGGAGACCCGCGGGTGGGAGCCGGTGAGCTGGCGGCTCGAGACCGCCCACAAGGGCGTGCTGATGCGGCGCATCGGCCCCGGACGCCCCTGACCGGGTCCGCTGTGTCAGGTTAGGCATCGGTAGTCGTCCATCCGATCGGGAGATCCGCTGTGACCACAGAAGGCGCAACGACCCCGTTCTCGGCGGGCGGATCCGGCGGGCGGCGGCCGGTCCGTGACCTCCTCGACCGCGTCGAAGCCAACGAACCGGGCGAGGTCACCTACGTCGAGCAACGCCCGGCGCGCTCCGACATCGCCGAGATGCTCGGCGTACCCGAAGGCGCGCCCCTGGTCCTGCGGCAGCGGGTCGTGCTGGACGATGACGAGCCGACGGCGTTCATCGGGCTCTGGCTCGACCCGGACGTCGCCCACGCGACCGGGCTCGACGGGCTCGCTCCGGCCGCAGCGAGCGTCTGCGAGTCGATCCGGTCGGCGACCGGCCGGGACCTCGGTCACGTCACCGAGCACCTCACCGCCCGGCGCGCCACCAGCGCGGAGACCAAGGCCCTCGGCCTGCCCAGAAACGCCCCGGTGCTGGCCGTCCGGGCCATCGTCGGCGACGACGCCGGCCGGCGGGTGCTCGTCGTGGACCTGGCGTTCCCCGGCGAGACGTACGGGTTCACCGACGACTACGCCCTCTGAGGAGTGCTGCTACGGTCGCGCACCGTGGTGGAGAACGTGTACGTGGGTAAGGCCGCAGTGGACGCGGCCGGTGATCGAGGCTGGCTTCTCGGGCATTTCAAGCCGGTCGGCGACATCCGGCACAGCGACGACGTCGAGATCAAGTGGGGCGTGCACCCGCGCGGCGACCGGCGGGCGCGGTGGGCGACCGAGGAGAAGCGCACCGCCCTGCTCGTCCTGATCAGCGGACGCTTCCGCATGGAGTTCCCCGACGGCGACGTCGTACTGACCGAGCAGGGCGACTACGTCGTGTGGAGCCATGGCGTCGACCACTCCTGGCACGCCGAGGAGGAGTCGGTCGTCATGACGATCCGCTGGCCGTCCATCCCCGGCTACGCGATCCCCACCGACTGACACACTCTCCTCGGCACTTACTCGGTCTTTTTCGGATGCCCGCAGGACGCCGTGACCACCCACACGGTCCGCTTCTCGTCGTCGACCAGGTAGAAGATACGCCCGCCGCCGGTGACCTCGATCTGCCATTGCTCCAGCGGGCGTCCTTCGAACTGGTGGGTGGCCAGTTCGCCGCGCAGTCGCTTATGTCTGCGGTCCTCTGGCGGCCGCGGATTCGCTCGCATGAGTTCGAATGCTTCACGCGTGTTCGATGGCGCCTGTTTGGCGAGCTCAGGCCAGCCCTTCGCCGCTTCGCTCGTACCGAACCGGACATCCCATTCCTGGCCGACGGGCGGAGGCGCGACGGGATCCTTACGCCTCGGGCTCATAGGTCTTCAGTCGACGGAGACGGGGCCGTAGTCGGTACCGTCCAAGGGCTCGGTCAGCTTCGCACGCAGTTCCGGGTCGGCATGAATCCTGGCGGTGCTCCGCCACGCCTCCACGACAGTCTCCAGCGGTGCGAGCGTGTCGAGCTCCGCACAGGCGTTCGCGGTGTCCACCAGCTCGACCAGGAAGGCCCGTACGTCTTCGGTCGGCAAGAACTTCACCCAGGGGAACACGTCGGGTAGCGCCATGAGCAATGCCCGCGCCCCTTCATCCTGCTTCATCAGCGAGACGAACAGACGAGTCGTGGCGGTCATGGCCGCAGCGGCGGCCTCAGCTCGATTGGCCGTCTCCAGGACGAGGTCTTCTCCGTCGCGGCGCACAAGTCGCACTTGCTGCGCCTCCTCCAGCTTGGCGACGGTCTTGGCGGGCTGCTGGATGAGCTGCGAAAAGGGAACCTTCGTGGTGCTCACACCTCCCAGACTAGCGCACCTTTGAAGTAATTCAAAGGTATGCTCATCGGCCTCCGGACACTGGAAGGTGGGCCGGGCCGCGGAGGTTCATGCGGCCGTTCCACACGACGTCGCCGTCGAGTGCCAGGGCGGGGAAGCGGGCCGCCAGGCGCTCGAACGCGACGCACGCCTCCATCCGGGCCAGCGACGCCCCGAGGCAGTGGTGCGGGCCCGCGCCGAACGACACGTGCTGATGCGCGTTCTCCCGGTCGAGGCGGAGCTCGCCGGCGTCCGGTCCCCAGAACCGCTCGTCCCGGTTGGCGGCGGCGAGGCTCGCCATCACGAAGGCGCCGGCGGGGATCTCGACGTCCCGTACGGTGATGGGTTCCAGGGTGATCCGTCTGCTCGCCTGGACCGGGCTGTCGTAGCGCAGCAGTTCCTCGACGGTGTTCGGCACCAGGCCGGGGTCCTGGGCCAGCGCGGCGAGGCGGCCGGGGTGGCGGAGGAGCGCGAGCGTCCCGCCCGCGATGAGGTTCACGGTGGTCTCGTGGCCGGCGATGTACAGCAGCAGCGTCTGGGCGACCAGTTCGTCATCGTCGAGCACGGCGCCCTCGTCCTCCGCGTGAATGAGGGCGGTGAGCAGGTCGTCCGCGGGATTGGCGCGCTTCCAGGCGATCATCTCGGCGGCGATGCCGTTCAGTTCCTCCTCCGCGGCGACGACGGACGCGATGAGGTCGGGGTCGACGACCGGTTCGAGCGACCGTACGACCAGGCCCGTCAGCTCCCGGATGCGCTCGTGGTCGGAGGACGGCGTGCCGAGCATCTCGGCGATCACGGCGAACGGCAGCGGGTACGCCAGGGCCTCGACGAGGTCCACCCGCCCTGCCTGCTCCATCTCGGCCAGCATGCCGTCGACCAGGTCGGTCACGCGCGGCCGCAGCGCGCGTACGGCCCGGGGCGTGAACGCCTTCGACACCAGCCTGCGCAGCCGGGTGTGGTCCGGCGGATCCCGGTCGAGCATGGACTTCGCGTTCGAACGCGGTGAGCGGTCGCCGTACGTCTCCGCCCGCACCTGCCGCAGCGGGCCGTCGGCGACGTTGTCGTCCTCGACCGACAGGCCCGCCCGCAGTAGCCATGCGACGTCCTCGTACCGCGTGAGCAGCCAGAACCCGAACGGATGCTCGTACACCGGCGCGGCCTCCCGCACCGCGGCGTACTGCGGATAGGGGTCGTCAGTGAAGCCAGGCGCGAACGGGTCGAAGAGCGGCGCAGAAGGCGGACTTTCGGGCATGGCTGATCCCCTTCACCTCTTGGTACGGACGGTATGAAGTCAGGTCGGCGGGATCCACGCCGGTCGCGCTGAGCACGGCATGCCGGAAGCGGGCCGTTCCCTCGGCGAGCGCGGGGTGATCGGCGTACTCCTCCAGCAGCCGCTGGAACGCCGGGTACACCTCGGCGACCGCGGCGAGCGCGTCGGCGACCGCCGTCTTCGGGTCGCCGGACGCCACCTCGATGACCTCGTCCAACTGGGTGTAGGCCGCGGTGAGGTAGCGCCGCTGGACATCACGCAGAAAGTGGTCGAGATCCCCGTACTCGGCCACCACCTCGTGCTGCCGCTCCGCGAGCGCTCGCGGGCCCTTCTTCTCGAACGCGGCGGCGAGGTCGTGCACCAGCCGATACCTCCGCCGAGCCCGTTCCCATTCGGTCATGGCACACTCACCTACTCATCGTCGGTCACATACACAGTGTATGTAGCTAGACTTAGAGTATGTCCGGTGTCAAGGGCCGCCGTGAGCAGTACTCCGAAGCCACGAAGGCGGCGCTCCTCGAAGAGGCGACCGCGCTCTTCGCCGAGCACGGGTACGCCGGAACGTCCCTGGAACAGGTCGCCGCGGCCAGCCAGGTCACCCGCGGCGCGGTGTACCACCACTTCGCCGGCAAGCAGGCCCTCTTCGAGGCCGTGCTGGAGGCACAGGAGAAGCGCGCCATGGAGGAGGTCGCCTCCGCCGCCGCGAGCAAGACCGATCCCTGGGAGGCCGCGATCCTTGGTCTCGACGCCTTTCTCGACAAGTGCTGCGACCCGACGTACGGGCGGCTGGTCTGGCAGGAGGGGCCGACCGCGCTCGGCTGGCACCGCTGGCGAGAGTGCGAGCAGAAATACGCCTACGGCGTGGTCGAGCACTTCCTCCGCTCTCTCATCGAGGCGGGCTACTGGCCGGCGACGGAGAGCCTGGACACCACGGTCAGGTTCGCGTTCTGGATGCTGGGCGGGGCCGGCATGGCGCTCACCGAGACACCCGAGGCCGACAGGCCCCGGGTTCGCAATGAGTGGTCCCAGCTGATTCGCCGCAGTATCGGTGGCCTGCGAAGCCAGTGATCGTCAGTTCGGTGCCGACTCCAACGTGCGGCGAATGTCCCACTCGTGGTGGTACGCGTCGTGCGCGTTGGTGGCCGCCACATCCGGCGTACGCTGCTCGCCGCGGCCGATCCGCGAGCCGGCATCGATCGCGGCGAGAACGGAAGCGATCATTGCGCCGACCTATGGCCGGATCGCCGGTGTAGGACGTCCGGGGTCGGGAGGGGACCCGTGCACTGGTCCCCTCCCGAGGCCGGGCCGTCGCCGCTCAGCCCGTGACGGGCAGGTTGCCGGGGACGGGGGTGGGCTTGGGCGCCTGGCCTGGAGGCGTGGTCGGATCGGTCGGCGCCGGGATCGGCTTGCCGGTGGCATGGCCGGGCGGCGGGGTGGGCGGCCGGCCGGGGGTGCCGGCGCTGCAGGTGGCGGAGGAGACGCTGATGGTCTGGGCGTCGGTGAGACGGACCTCGATCGCGGTGACGGTGAGGCTGCCGTCCAGGTTGCGTACCTGCTTGTTGAGCGTGACCCCGACGGTGCCCAGTCCCTGGACGGGAATGCTCAGCGCGCTGTTCGGCGCGGCGTACGCGGCGAGCCGACGGTCGCCGATGCGCGCGTCGGCCAGGTTGGAGGCGCCGGTGCCGCCCTTGCAGGTGGCGGTGACGAGGTGGGCGGTCAGGGCGGCCTTGGCGACCTCCAGGTCGACCACGCTGGCGCGGGCGAAGGCGGGCTTGGCGGTGACGTGCAGGACCTTGACGTCGATGAGGGGGTTGGCCGGCAGGCTCACCAGGCTCTTGTCGGCGGTGGCGGTGACGGCGGGGGTCTGGGGGATGGCGACCAGACCAGTGGCGGCCAGGCCGAAGGCCGAGCCGGTGCCGGTCGCGGCGGAGGCGGTTCCGGTCAGGGCCAGGGGCGTGGCCAGCGCACCGGCGATGGCCGCCGAGGCGGCTAGACGCGTCAAGCGCAAGGTGACTCCTTCGGGGAAGACGTCCGCGCGGTGAGCGCGGATCGGACGCGGCCGCCCTCCTCCTTGCGCGGTTGACGGCGGACGGCCAAGGAAGGGGAAGACCACCGCCGGGGACCGTACGTCTCAGGCGGGCGCCTTCCGCCCTTCCACTACGCGCGACCCCCGTCGCGGGTTGCACGCTCGGACGCACCGCTGCGACCGTTCCCCGCTTCGGACCGGCTGTGCGACGACGCGTGGTCCGGTACGAGGTCAGGCTCGCGTCGTCTTCTCGCGTACGACCTCGTCCAGGAAGGCGTCCAGGTTGGTGCGCATCCGGTCCACCTGCTCCTCGATGCTGAGCGACTCGGTGAACCGTGTGACCAGCGCCGACTTCTTCTTGCCCCGTACGTAGAGGGGGCAGGCCAGGTCGCCGCAGATGTAGGTGCCGACCGTGTTGCCGTCACGCCCGGCGGCGCCCGCCCGGCGCGCGGCGAAGAGGGAGACCCCCGACCCGGCATGTGAGGTCAGGCAGAGGGAACAGACCGTCGTCTTCACGAGGCTCCTGCGGGTCTCGGATGCGACGCGCAACGTGACCCCGATCAGCCCGTCGCCTCGTTCGGCGATCAGATAGCCGCGGTCCGGCGCTCCCGGGTCCCGCCAGCCGAGGAAGTCCAGGTCGTTCCATGGCAGATCGGCCAGACCCCGAGGCAGGTGAAGCTTGCGCGCCTCCCCCTTGGAGCAGTTGACGAAGGAGCCTCGTATGTCGCTCTCACCGATCGGTCTCATAAGGCCGCAACCTAGCTGGCGAATGACCGAGTGTCGCCTGATTATCCGGTACGCCGCGTTCTGACTGCGGGGTGGAACAGCTCTCCGAGAGCCACTGCTCGTTGCTCGATGACCTGGACTCGGGCACTCAACTCCACCGCGTCGACATGGGCCGCCTGCTTGGTGACCTGGCCGCTCCACTTCCGGTACAGCATGCTGGGCTCGGCACTGAAGTAGCCGTCGCTCACCGCGTCGGCGCCGAGCAGCAGGCCGGTATCCGCCGACGCGGGCAGCGCCATCCACCCTCCGAGTGCGAAGAGGAGCTCACGGCGGACGCACAGCGTCGCGGGGACCACCGGCAGCCGATGGCCGCGTTCCTTCCACAGCCGGAGGAGCGTTCCGCGGGCGACCCGGCCTTCCGGCGGCTCGCCGTCGACTCGCACGCGTGAGCCGTCGGGAAGCAGATCGAGCGCCCGGGACGTCGCCCACGCGATGTCCGGATGGCGCTCCAGCATCTCGATGTCGCGAGCGAGCGCACCGGGCATCAACAGGTCGTCCGCGTCGAGTACCGTGACCAGCTCACCGCGAACACGGGACAGCGCGAGCGTCCGCGCGACCCCCGCCCCTCCGCGCCGCCCGTGGCCCGGGCTCACCCGCGGATCCTCGGGCAGCAGCGCGGCGACGTCGCCGGCCTCACCGTCCTCCTGGACGACCCACTGCCACGTCCATCCCGGCGGAAGGTCCTGCACGAGGATCGACTCGTACGCGGCGCGCAGGAACTCCGGAACCGGCTGGTACGCGGCCGTCACGATCGAGATGACGCGCGTCATCACCCTCCCGCCGTTCGACAGTCTCGTTCGCCGAAGATCCTTCCAGATTGCGGCGGAATGCGAGCAGCGTGCTCCGACGGTTACACGGATCGCGACCCGCCCAACTGGAGAACGCATACCGTCCGTACGTCCGCCGGAGACCGTCAGAGTCCAGGACGGACAGCTCTTCTCAGCCATGGCGACCCTGCTCGGCTCGCCACCTGCACCAGCCCGAGATCTCCTTATGCACCCCCACAGTTCGCATCTTTTTGAAGTGAGTTGTGTCGGCGTCGACAAGCAGCGTAGCTTTCTCAGGAATTGATGCCTGACAGGAACCGCAATCGCGCGACCCCGCGAAAGGGATGCCTGGTGTCTCTCCACCTAAGTGTTGATCACGACTCACTGCGAGACGCGAGCGTACACTTGGACGACGTGGCCGCCAGGCTCGACTCGCTTCGAAGATTGATTGATGAGCAGAGCTACATCCCACATCTCGCTTTTGGTGCGGTCGGCGAAGGCGCTCGACATAATTACGCGATCTCTCGCGAAGATGAGCTCGCCAACCTTGCCGTCGGAATTAAGACTGCACAAACCTACGCCGAAAACCTCCACAAGTCCGCAAAGCGCTACCTGAGCACAGAGGACGCCAACGTCAATGCCGTGCTCTATGACATAGGCTGGATTCCTGATTCCCGCGGAGTCTTTAGAGCACCACAGTCGCCACCGGCTTCCCCCGCGACGCCCCCGATACCGGCGACCGGCTCTGCGGCTGACCTGGCGGCAGTGCCGGCCGCTGCGGCACTGGTCGGCTCCGGTGCGATGTTCATCGCCGAACTCGGCGCGGCGACCGCGGCGAACCTGAAGGCATGCGCCGGGATGTCCGCCCTGACGATCGGAACGGCGATCGCCTGGGGAGCCGTGGTCTGGTCGGACGACGGCTCCGTCGACAGAGCCCTTCAGACCTGGGACCAGGTGGCCAAGGAAGCACGTGCGCTCTTCGGCTCTGATGTGGCCGGGCTCCGTAGGGCACTCCAGACGACCTGGCAGGGCGCCACGGCGACCTCCGCGGACAGCAGGATCCTGGAGTTCATTATCGCGGGAATGGCGCTGGCCGACCGCGCCGAACGCCGGGTCGCGACACTGCGTGAGATGATCGACCAACTCGTCTGGATCCATCGGATCGCTTTCGTGATCTCCATGGTCATACTCCTCGCGATCGCCACCGCGATCTGGTCGGCCGGTGGGTCGATCCTCGCCGCGGCGGCGGTGTACGCCCCGTGGTTGGCCTGGGCGGTCGCGGCCATCGAGGGATTGTTCCTATCGTGGGGCATGATCGCCATGTGGGGAGATTCGCAGGACGGCTTCGCCCTGAGGGGGGCCGACAGCGGCTCCGCCGCCGAGGCGGTGGCAGTGGTGGCTCCGTCCAAAGCCCGCCGAAACCAGAAATCGCCCCCTCCTTTCAGTTTCTGAGTGCGTTCTGTCGGTCAGACGATTGCGCGGGTCGTCATCTCCTCTGCCTGGAGCAGGGCCGCCAGCCACGGGAACCGGTCGATGCGCTCACCACCCGTGCCGGGAGGATGAGGCTCGAACTCCCCCGGCCCGAACGCCCTCGGCCCGCAGTTCGTCGACGCTGCGGCGGAAGGCCCGGCGTCCCGCCAGCGCGCTGTTCACGAAGGGCAGCATGACGACGGGAATCCCGAGCCCCGATGCCTCGGCGAGGACCCCGAGCGATGGCGTCGAGACGATCACGAGCATCACGCGGTCGCCGACCCGGCCGGTGCTGCCGCCCGGATCGCGGCCTACCTGAGGAAACGGGATGACCGGCCGGACCCGAGGCCGTGAGCACGAACGCCGTCGACATCCTGAGGCGACGGTTCCCCGGGCTGGTCTTCTGGTACGGCCGGCAGACCGGCTCCTGGTGGGCGTTGATCCCACCTCCGGCCGGGTGACGGCTGGTCGAGGCCCTCGACCCCGACGAGCTGACACGAGCCGTCCTCCAGTGCGCCTCCTGGCCCTGGCCATCGGGTTGACGCGCACGGCTTCTTCCCCAGGCCATGCCGCCACGATCATCGTGTGAACCGGATCGGCGGATTCGGGAAACAGGGGGTGACGACACTGCCCCGAGGAAGGCGTGAGATGCCCCAAGGAATTTCGACGTGACGGCGGCTCGTCCGGTCAGTGAGGAGTGCGACGATGCGCAGCTGATCGTCGAGTCTCACCAGGATCCGGAGATATTCGCGACCCTGTTCGATCGTTACGCCGACGACATTCATCGCTATGCGGCGCGCAGAGTCGGCACCGAGCACGCCGACGACATCGTCGCTGAGACGTTTCTGGTTGCTTTCCGCCGTCGTACGTCCTATGACACGACCCGCCGGATGGCCCGCCCGTGGCTGTACGGGATCGCCACCAATCTCCTCGCCCGGCACCGGCGCGAGGAAGAACGGCTGTATCGGGCGCTGCAGCGGACCGGTGTCGACCCACTGCCCGAATCGATGGACAACGCCGTCGTGGCGCGCGTCGCCGCTCAGTCACATCAGCGGGCCCTCGCGGCAGCGCTCGCCGGCCTGAAACCGCGCGACCGCGACACGCTGCTGCTGCTCGCGTGGGGCGGCCTGACATATGAGGAGGTCGCGGAGGCCTTGGACGTGCCGACGGGCACGGTGCGCTCCCGCATCCACCGGGCGCGCAAGAAGACCCGCGAGGCGCTCGCCGCCACCACGGACCTGATCGAGGGGGACTGACGATGGACGACCTGAAACTGCTCGCCGAGCTACGCACCGATACTCCGCGGATGACGACCGAGACCGCTCGCCTCGCCCGCGCACGACTGCTCGCCGCCGCGGCCGAGACGGAGCAGCGGACCGTCCCGACTCATGCCCGGCGTGCCGTTGTCGGGCGCCGCCGACTGTTCCGCATCGCCGTTGCCGGGGGGCTCGTGGCGGTGGCCGCCGCCACGGGCATCACCGTCGTCGGAAACACGGGAAAGCGCGCCGACCACAGGCACCCGGAACCCGACGTCGTGTTCCAGGGAACGCCGGTCGCCAACGCCGTCGACCTGGCCAACCGCGCCGCACAGGCGGCCCTCGCGAAACCGTTCACCGCCCCCGGCCCCCTGCAGTGGATCTATATCCAGACGCGCAGCGCACCTCTGGCCGACTCCAGCGAGCCGAACGGCCCGGTCGCCCCCCACCGGCGGCAGACCACGGCACAGTGGATTCGGGCCGACGGGAAAAAGCAGGCGAATATGGACGCGAGCGGGAACATGACGATCGACGACCTCATGCCCGCCGAACCCCGGTTCGACTACCCCTATCTCAGCAGCCTGCCCACTGACCCCGACCGGCTCCTCGCCACACTGCGCGCATCGGCCGACGAACCCCTGGGGCCCCGCGACCTGGTGGTGTTCAGCAACATCGGCGTGTTCATGCGCAACGGCCTCATCCCGCCGAAGGTGCAGGCCGCGCTCTTCCAGGTGCTGTCGCGCCTGCAGGGTGTCCAGCTGATCCGCCAGGCCACCGACGCCGCCGGCCGTTCTGGAGTCGCGTTCGCGATCACCGAGGAGGGCTACCTGCGCAACGAACTCATCCTCGACTCGCGCACCTTTAGCTACCTCGGCGAACGGTCGGTCGTGATCAAGAACCACGTCTCCCGCGGCGACGACGGCACCCTGCGCAGCCGCAAAGGCGAAATCGCGCAGTGGTCGGCACAGACCCGGATCGGCGTCGTCGACAGGCCGGGCCAACGAGCCTGACCGATCTCACGGGCGGGCGCCACGATCACCCCATCGCGGCGCCCGCAGCAGGCCGGCGCATCGGCGTGCTCTCGGTTTCGCGGCAGCCGGCGAACGAATGCCGCCGCCCGTCATCCTTCCGAGCGGCTCATGAGGTGGGGACGCCGCTGACCGGCGGGAGGGGACCGCGTCGCAGAGGAGCGTCCGCGACGCCCAGCTCCCTCCTGGCCGCTTCCATGAACGCGTGCCGAAGGTCCCCCTTGGGCTCCGCCCCTTCCGCGCGAGACCCGCCGCGTACGAGACGGTGCAGGGCGAGCGTGTAATCGTGGGCGGCCTGGCCGACTTCGGCCGAGCACACGAGTTCGCAGGACTTCTTGGCCAGCCACAGCCCATGGAGCCGATCCATGACCTCGTCGTCCTCAGGATGACGCCCGGCGAAGTCTTGGCCGTCGAGGAGCAGTTCGACGCTCTGAGCCGCGGACAGGAAACCCAGGATCGCCTCCTTCCGCTCGCCTCGCTCGGCGGCCAACTGCTCCCGCCGCTGACGACGCGCGTCGACCCGGGTGGTGAGGTACTGGCCGACCAGAGTGCCACCCGATCCGAGAGCCACACCCGCCAGCGGCAACAACGTCGCAGACCATGTCACGACCGTCATATTCCGGCAATAAGTACAGCCGCGCTACTCGGACGAGGATTCGCCTCATCGGCCGGGGAGGGGCCGGGCGAGACGCGGCCGGCCCCTCCCTTGGCTCGCCGTCGAAAGTTCCCCGGCGACCGTACGGGGAATCAGGCGATCGGGCGGACCAGGCGGCCGTTGACCGATTCGATCGGCACGAGCCGGTTGGTGAGGGTGACGCCGACCTGCCCGAGGTCCGGCCGGATGATCAAAGACGCTGCGGCGCCAGGCCCGCTCCCGGGATGACCGGCGACATCCTTGGACTGGTTCAGCAGCCAGCCCAGCCCCATCCGCGCACCCGCCTCGTGGGGTACGGCGTGTGGCCGCAGGGCTTCTCGTACCAGCTCATCGGGGAGCAGCGAGGACCACCCGTGGCCGAACCGGACGAGGTCCGCGGCGGTCGTCCACAGACCACCTGCCGCGGGGACGGTGCACAGCCTTGTCGGTTCCGGCCGCATCGAGCCGTCCTCGGAGAGGCGGTGACCGGTGATCACCTCGACGTCCGGCCGGCTCGCGGGAAACCACGAACGGCTCATTCCGAGCGGTTCGAGCACCGTACGGGTCGCCGCCTCCGGGTACGGGAGCCCGGTGACGTCTGCGATCAGCTGACCGAGGACGGCGTATCCGCCGTTGCCCGGTGCGAAGCCGCCGCGCGTACCGGAGCACGGCACGACCGGCCCGAGAAGCGACACCGCATCCGGGACTTCGTCGGCGAACATCTCTTCGGGACCGTCCACGCCTCCGGTGTGCGAGAGCAGTTCCCGTACGGTCACGGCCTCGTCGGCCAGCCGGATCGTACGCAGCTGCGCGTCGGCCGGATCGTCGAGGCGGACGCGGCCGTCGGCGACGAGGCGCAGTACGACGGTGGACGTGATGAGCTTGGTGATCCCGTACGCCGGAAATCGGTGGTCGGGCCGGAGCATCTCCGCGCGCTCCAGGTCGGCCCACCCGCACGCTAGCGTCCAGGTCACGGGACGTTCCTGACCCGGCACCCGCGACGCGCCCGCCAGGGCGAGACCCACGAGACCGAGCTCGGCGAACGACCCCTCGGCGACCTCGACCGCTGCGGGAGGGACCGCACCGGAGGTGCGGGTCGTCGGTGTTGCGACGCGTGGGTCGGTGACCCGCTCGCCCACCGGGTACATCCGCAGCCCGGCGATCCGGTGCGGAGGGTCGGCCTCGACCATCGCCTCGATCCGCAGGTCGGCGACCTGCGCGCGAAGCTGAAGTGCGGTCTCGCGGGTGACGACGAGGTCCGCGCCCAACCGCTCGGCCACCCGGCTGAGCGTGCCGACCATCGTCCGTGGCGGCACCAGACGCAGGTAGGAGTCACCGAAGTGCTCCTGCAGTTCGGCTTCGGCCGGGGGCGTCCAATCCGGGGCACCGGCGCCCCGGAACCTGGAGATCACCCAACCGACCTGCCGGAACGCGTGGCGGTCTCGATCGCGCGCGGCGACGATGAACTCCTTGAGCGCGGTCCAGCTCGGCAGCCCGTGCTCTCGGGCGATGGCCAGCTGGGCCTCATGAAGTGTCGCGAATTCCCCGGCCGCGAGACGGCGCTTGGCCTCTTGTTTGAGGTACCGCAGGTTCGGCCGGTCGGGAAGTCGGCGTGCTTGGTCGGACAAGGCAGTCCTTCCTTCACGCCCGCGGGTCCGCGACGTCGGGCTGGAAAGACGTGCCGTCGATCTACTGTGCAAGCCGGTGAGCTTGAAGCTCTGCCCGCGGACCCAGATGCGGCCGGAAACCGCCGACCCCGACGATACCCCCGGCCGGATCAGCCGCATACCCCCGATTTCCGCGGCTGCGGCGACTCTCGGCGCTTCAGGCGTCGGACACGGCCCAGTACTCCGGTGGCGGATCGACCAGTTCCGGGTGCTCCTGCCAGTACGAGTCCCCATGGATCTTCAACATCGCCCAGTGCCACGAATGGTCGTGGAAGACGAGTCCGCGGTACGGCGCGTCGCTCGCCTCATAGGGATAGTGCTGTAAAGCAGCCGCCTCTGCCCGGGCCGGCGTGAGACCTCCGTACCGCCGCATCACCCACGCGTAACCGCGACGCTCCGCTCGGAGGCAGGCGAGATACTCGTCCTCGTTCCAGGCGTCCCAGGCCACGGCTCCACAGTAGACCGGAGGGCCCGAAGAACCGCACCGCAGAAGGTCGGCGAACGTTCTTGGATGCCGTGTTAGCGTCGGCGGGTGTCCGATACGACGGCGTTGTCGGCCGAGGAGCGGTACGACTTGGAGGCCGCTCGCGACGGGGACGAGGCCGCGTTCGCCCGGCTGGTCGGGCCGCATCGGGCGGCCCTGCACGCGCATTGTTACCGCATGCTGGGCTCGGTGCACGACGCCGAGGACGCGTTGCAGGAGGCCCTGCTCGGTGCGTGGCGGGGGATCGGCGGCTTCGAGGGGCGTAGTCCGTTGCGTTCGTGGTTGTACCGGATCGCGACGAACGCTGCGATCCGGATATCGCGGCGGCAGAGCCGCCGCGTGCTCGCCGCCGAACACGGCGCGGCCCGTACCTCGGTGCACGAGCTGGGCGAGCCGGTGACCGAGTCGGTATTCGTCGAGCCGTATCCGGACACCGAGCTGCGCGACTGGTCCGGATACGCCGATCCGGAGGCCCGTTACGAGCTGCTGGAGAGCGTGGAGCTGGCCTTCGTCGCCGCCCTGCAGGAGCTGCCGGCCACCCAACGAGCCGTGCTGGTGCTTCGCGACGTACTGGCGATGCCCGCGGCCGAGGTCGCCGAGACGCTCCAGACGTCGGTGGCGTCGGTCAACAGCGCACTGCAACGGGCCCGTCAGACCATGGATCGGCGGCTGGAGCCGGCGAGCCAGCAGGTGACCCTGCGGGCCCTCGGCGGCGACGGTCAGCAGAAGCTGGTGCGCGCATTCGTCCGGGCCTGGGAGCACCACGACATCGACGGCCTCGTCGGCCTGCTGGCGAAGGACGCCCGATTCACGATGCCGCCGCTGCCCGCCTGGTTCGACGGACGGACCGCGGTGGGGGGGTTCTTCGCGGAACGGATATTCGAGAACCCGTGGAAGCTGGTGCCCATGACGGCGAACGGCCAACTGGCGGTCGCCTGCTACATGGGCGACGTCGCCGGCAACGCCTTTCCGCTCAGCGCCGTCAACGTTCTGACCATCCGGGGACAGGAGATCGTCGCGTTGGACGGCTTCCTCGATCCCGCTGCTCAGCGACCGTTCGGCCTCCCGCCCGAGGCGCCGCGCTGAAATTTCCTGGCCCCGACCGATGAGTTCGCGGGCCGACTCGTCTCCTACGGATGGACCGGACCGAAAGCGGTCCGGGACGGTGGCGCGCCGAAGGACGTCGCTGCCGGAGAAGGAACCGACCCGCCGCGGCGAGAAGGAGCGACGAGATGCGCAAGGTGATCGTAAGTGACTGGGTGAGCCTCGATGGGGTCTACCAGAGTCCGTCCGGCCCCGAGGAGGACCCCTCGGGCGGATTCCGGCACGGTGGCTGGTCCACGCCGTACTTCGACGGCATCGCGATGGAATGGATTGTCCAGAGCATCTCTGGATCGGGCGGGTTCCTGCTCGGGCGCCGTACGTACGAGATCTTCGCGGCCCACTGGCCGACGGCTCCCGAGGAGCAGCAGGCCCTGGCCGAGCCGATGAACCGGCTGCCGAAGTACGTGGCGTCGACGACACTCTCCGCACCGCTGACGTGGCGACACTCGACGCTGCTGCGCGGTGACATCGTCGACGAGGTACGCGAACTCAAGCAGGACGACGGGAACGACCTGCGCGTGATCGGAAGCGCCGGCCTGGTCCGCACGCTGGTCGCGCACGATCTGGTGGACGAGTTCCAGCTGATGATCGATCCAGTGATCGTAGGCGGCGGGAAGCGTCTGTTCGGTGATGGCTTCGCGTTCAGGAGGCTTCGGCTCGTCCAGAGTCGCGTGACCAGCACCAGTGCGATCATCGCGACCTACGCGCCGGCCGCAGGGTAATCTCCGCCTCTGCCGAATCCTTTCGCGGTGTGGGGGCCTCTTATGAGGTGATGGCCATGCTGGGGAAGGAGATGGGTGTGGGTGACGTCGTTCTGCCGGCGGTGCGGCAGGCACTCTTCGGGACCTCGTTCCGGCGACCGCGAGGGCGTGGACGTGGCTGACCGCTCTTGGGTGAACGCGCAGCTCATCAAGGCCGCGCAGGCCGGTGATCAGGAGTCGATCACCGCGGTGCTCTACGGCGCCCATTCTCACGTACGGCGCTTCGCGGAGCATCTCTGCGCCTCCCCGCAGGATGCCGAGGACGCCGCGCAGGAAGCGTTGATCATCCTCTACCGGAAGATCGGCTCACTGCGCGCTACCGGGGCACTGGCATCGTGGATGTTCCGAATCGTCCGGAACGAGTGCCTGCGCCGAGGTCGAGTGCTGTTCGAGCGCCATGACGAGACCGAAGCCGGTCTGGCGACGTCGGCCGAGGACGAGGTCATCCGGCGCCTGGAAGCCGAACTCGTCGCGCAGGCGATCCAGGAGTTGCCCGATGTGCAGCGCAGAGTGTTGATCATGCGGGACGTACTGGGCTATCCGGGGCGGAGCGTCGCAGAGGCGCTCGGCTTGAGCAACGCCGCGATGAAGTCCCAGCTACACCGGGCCCGCAACCGGCTCCGGCTCAGTTTGGCTGGTATGACCGGCCCCGCCGAAGGCCCGCACGACCCCGGAACCATCAGCGCCTGACCTGCGTAGACCGCATTTCCACAACACGAGTTCGAAGGGGAAGTTCGCCATGCTCGAAACCGGATCGCCCGCGCCCGACGTACTGCTGGAGGACACCGACGGCCGGGCCGTCCGCCTGTCCGACTACCGGGGCAAGAATGCCGTGCTGATCTATTTCATGCGGTCGACGTCGTGCCCGGTCTGCAACAGGCACGTCCAAGACCTCATCCGGCGCCGCGATGAGTTCGCGGCCGACGACGTCCAGGTGCTGGTCGCGCTTCCTGCCGACCGTCGAGAAGCGGCCGCGTGGAAGGACAAGCGCCAGGTCCCGTTCCCCGTCCTCGTGGGCCGCCGGGGCACCCCGCACGAGATGATCGGCCTGAGCAGAAAGGTCTTCGGCTCGATGCAGCAGTCGGGCAGCATCCTCGTCGATTCGCAGGGCATCGTCCGCCACGCTCACGGCGCCACCATGCCCACCAGCGGCTACGACAAGAAAGGAATCACCGCGGCCATCCAGGGCCTCCGCGCCCACGCATGATCAAGCCGGCGGCGCCCAGGTCCGTCCTGCTCGATCCCTGACACCGCGCAAGGCGTTTGCTGGAGATGGTGCTCGGCGGCGTCAGGTGTCCGTCCGCTGTGTCTATGGAGACGGGGGCGTTACCGAGACGATGTACTCCACCTGATCGCCTGACGGGTTGATGTAGCGATGCGGCTGGCGGGAGTCGAAGGTGATCGATTCCCCGGCGGCGACTTGGTGCGTCACCTTGGCGATCTCCACGGTCAGCGTCCCCGCGATGACGTACGCGCACTCGACCGAAGAGTGCGCCCAGGGCTCCTCGCTGGTCGCCACGCCGGGAGGGAGCACCGCGCGCAGCACCTCGAGCTGACCGTTGCCCGGAGTCAGGCGCTCGTATCGGACCAGCCCTCGCGGTCCGCTGAGAGTCGAGCGTTCACCCGGCCGGCTCACCCAGACGGAAGGGGCTGCGGCGTCGTCGAACAGAGATGCCACCGATTCGCCGAACACGCCGGCGAGGCGGCGGAGCGTGGCCAGGCTGGGCTCGGTCACACCGCGCTCCACCTGGCTGAGCAATGTCGGGGAGAGTCCCGCCTCCGCGGCGAGGGCCCGAAGACTCAGCCCTCGCTTCGTTCGAAGCTCTCGCAGTTGCGCGCCGATCATGGTCCTCCGTACAGCCTGGCTACACGATAGGCCGAATCGAGCTGCTCCTGCACATCCGGCCCGCGAAGGGCGGGCCCCTGACCGAAGTCGTGGATATTCACGCTGGTCATGTCGATGGCTTCAAAAACTTTCAGCCATAAGAACGTCGGCCTCCACGTCTTGACGGACGCTTCTCACGTGTCTAGTTTCACAGCACATCGTCCAGTCGGACTGCACAGTGTCGTCACGTCACCAGCCCGGCCCCCGCCCCTTCGGGAGAGAACCATGACATCGGCCCAGAGACGCGGACGGCCGCCTACGGCTGGATCCCGCGCTTATCGCTGGCTGCTCGTCCTGCCGTTCATCTGGCAGGTCGGCCTCGTTCCCGTGGTCAACGACGTGTCGTTCGCACCCTTCAACGTGCCGTTCCCCATGCTCTGGCAGATGCTCGGCGTCATCGCGACGACGGCCGTCGTCGGCCTCGTCTTCCGCTTGGACCGCCGGTCCGGCGTGGACGCGGAGGAAAGCGAGTTCATCGCGCTGACGCAGCCGACCGTCCGATCACCGCAGGCGGACGGTGACGCGTCGTGACGCTCGTACTCGCCCTCATCATCGTCCTGGGCACCACCGTCGGCGCCATCGGCTTCGGGAGGCGCTCGACCACCCCGAACACCATGTCCGGCTGGGCCGTGGGCGGACGTCGCTTCGGCACCGTGCTCTTCTGGTTCATGAATGCCGGAGAGGTCTACACGACCTTCGCCGTTCTCGGTATCTCCGGATACGCGTGGGCGCTGGGTGCCCCGGCGTACCTCGCCTTCACGTCCGTCTCGCTGAGCTACGCCATCGGCTACTGGGTCATGCCGAAGATCTGGCGGGCCGGGCGCAAGCACGGACTGATCACCCAGGCCGACTTCTTCGCCGCTCGCTACGACGCCCCGTGGCTCGGTGCGGTGACGGCTGTGGTCGGCATCGCAGCGCTCATCGTCTACGTGCAGATCCAGCTGGTGAGTCTCAGCCTGATCGTACGGCTGACCCTCGGCGGCTCCGTGTCGCCGAACGCCGCGGTCGTGATCGGCGCCGTACTGATGCTGGCCTTCGTGCTCCTGGCCGGACTGCGCTCCGCAGCCTTCTCCGCAGGCGTCAAGGACATCCTGATGATCTTCATCGTGGTGCTGCTGACCGTCACCGTGGCGGGCAAGGTCGGTGCGTCGTCCTTCCTCGACATCTTCCACCTCGTCGAGCAGCGGCATCCCGGCATCGGCAGGTTCCCCGGCCTCGACCCGCATTCGCCGACCACATCGACATGGCTCATGACCTCGGCCCTGAACGTGGCGCTGGGCAATTGGGTGTTCCCCCACCTCTTCCAGGTGTCCTACTCGGCGGCGTCCGGCAAATCGATCCGGCGCAACGCCATCTGGCAGCCGCTGTACTCGCTCGCCTACTTCTTCATCATTCTGCTCGGGTTCGCGGCGCTGGCCGCCGGGACGAAACCGGAGGGCGGGAACCTCAACGGGGCGCTCCTGCAGTTCGTCTCGGACAAGTACCCCGCCTGGGTGGTCGGCCTCTTCGCCGGGACCGGCTTCCTGCTCGCACTCGCGCCCGGTTCCGTCCTGCTGCTCACCGCCGGATCGCTGTTCGCACGCAACGTCGTCGGCCTGGCGAGACGTGAACTGTCCGACCGCGCCACGCTGCTCATCTCCCGGCTCTCCATGGTCGTCTTCGCCGGGCTCGCGGTGTGGCTGACGATCGGTCAGAGCAAGTCGCTCGTCGACATCCTGCTGTACGCCTACTCGGCCATCGGCATGCTCGCGCCCGGCGTGTTCCTCGCGTTCCTGTGGCGCAGAACGTCCGCGATCGGTGTGCTCATCGGCATCGTGGCCGGGTTCATCGCGCTGCTCGCTCCGTTCGCCAAGCACTACTGGGCCGCGCACCTGCCCGAGTGGGAACCCGGCCTGATCGCCATGGTCGTCAATGCGGTGGTGGTCCTGGTCGTGAGCCTCGCGACACCGAAGCCGAAGGCCGACGCCGCAGGCGTGGGCCTCGACCTGTCGGCACGGCACGTGACAGTAGCGGAGAAGGTATGACCGGCCCGGCGACCCCACCCGAGAGAAACCCGAATCCCCCGGCGTCCGAGGCTCCGGTGACGGAGCTTTACGACCTGCGCGTCACCGTCGACCGCATCGAGGGCAGGTCGGTCTGCGGGATGGCGGTCGGAGACTACTTCGAACTCGTTGACAGCGCGCACCTGCGGATCCCCGAGGGACGGCATTTCTGCGTCTACGCACTGCAGGCGGTGCTGCCGCTGCTGCCCGCCAAGCAGCGCGCCCTTCCCCGCGATGACTGGCTGGAAAGGGACACGCTCGTGTGCTGCCCGGATCCCGAAGAAAGGCTGATCATGCGGATCGACCGCATCGGATCCTGCCGACTGAACACGGGGGATGTGACGTGACACGGGTCGAGATCGGTCTGGGCCTGCAGAGCGACAAGCGACCCGGCGACTACGCCCGGCTTGCCGCGCGGGCCGAAAGCCTCGGCTTCGACGTACTGTCGGTCTTCGGTGACCTCATGTTCCAGCCACCGATCTTTCCGCTGCTCGAGATGGCCGGCGCGACCCGACGGCTCCGCCTCGGCGCCGCATGCTGGAACCCGTACTCGATGCATCCTTACGAGATCGCCGGCCAGGTCGCGGCCCTGGACATGGCCTCGTCCGGCCGGGCCTATCTCGGACTGGCCCGTGGTACCTGGCTGGGCGACATCGGTATCGGCCAGACTCGGCCGCTGGCTCATTTGCGGGACGCCGCCGGGCTGATCCGCGCACTGCTCTCCGGAGCGCGGGACGGCTACCAGGGAGAGGTGTTCCAACTCGCCCCGGAAGCACACTTGCGTTATGTCCCCTTCCGTCCCGAGATCCCACTGCTGATCGGCACCTGGGGCGCGCGGACCGCAGCGCTGGCCGGCCGGATCGCCCGCGAAGTCAAGATCGGTGGAACCACCAATCCCGCGATGGTCGACGTGATGCGCCACCGTATCGGCGCAGGGCCGGTCTCGGAGGGCTCGCCGACGGGACGGGTGGGCATCGTGGTCGGAGCGGTAACGGTCGTCGACGAGGATGGCGCGCGCGCCCGGGCCCTGGCGCGCACCGAGGTCACCATGTACCTCGCCGTGGTAGCCGAACTCGATCCCACCATCGAGGTGCCCACCGACCTGCTCGCCCGGGTGAAGGAACGGCTGGGTCAAGGAGACCGCGTCGGCGCGGGCGCGCTCATCCCCGGGGACCTGCTCGACCTGTTCGCGTTCTCCGGCACTCCCGAGCATGTGGCGGCTCAGGCCCAGCGGCTCATCGACGCCGGTGCGAGCCGAGTCGAATTCGGTACGCCACACGGCCTGAGTGCCGACCACGGCATCGAAGTACTCGGAAAGCGTGTCCTTCCCCTGCTCGACCTCGAACCGTCCTGGTGAGCGTCGCGACAACGCAGGACCCCGGGCTCACGGCTGGGTCACGGACGGCCTACGCCGCCCGGAGGGACGCGCTCGATCGACCGATGAATTTGTGGCGCGCCTCAAGTCTGTGCCTGCAGAACGACCTTTAAGAATCGGCCTACTCAGATTGGGAACTTCGTGGACTTGGGTCTGCCGTCGGCCCACTCTCAGAGGAGCGGACCGGGTCTGTGAAACCTGCGCCATGCCACTTGACCGGGATATAGCCTGCATAGATGAGTGATCAACTTCGAGCTGAGGCCCACCGGTTCCTGGACTGGGCGCGGGAGAGCGGCGCCGATCTGGACGGCTCCGATGAGAGCGTCTGGTTCGTCCAAGGGGTGCTCGAATCGATGGCGGAAGACACTGACGAGGAGCCGTCGCTGCGCGCGGTCAAGTGCCTGGCATACTCCGTCTACCTCGCCGAGTTGCTGGCCAGTACCTGCCGCGACGTTCAGTGCGTCATCGACGGAGAGGGCATGAGCCTCCAAGAGGTACTTGCCATCCGCGAGGGTGGACCCGTTCAGTTCACGCTGTCGTGGGTGCAGAAGTGCATCATCGAGCCACAGGTTGACAATATCGGCTTCAAGTTCGCTGGTGCACTCAGGGACTTCGGCGAGGACGAACGTTCCCGGAATATGTACGCCCAGCTGAAGGAATACAACGAATTTAGCGATCTCTGATAATCGACGGAGACCGCGACCATATTCTGCGGCCATAGAGGTATTCACCCCGGCCGGGGCTTCCGTTCATGGAGCCGGGCTCCGTCCCGCACACAAGTCCCGGCAGCCCGGCTCGGGTTCTCGGGGTGATGACGGAAAGCTGCCAGCCGCTACCTCCACGCCCGTCTACGGTCACGGTATGTCTCAGAGCCGCACCATCGTCCAGGACGCATGGAAGGCGTTCGCCAGTCACGACGCCGACCGGATCGGTGCAGTCTTCACCGAGGACGCCGAGTGGCTCGCGCCACCGGGGAACGCTACTGCCGTCGCGCTGGAGGGTCCGAGCCATCTGATCGGCAAGAAGGCGATCGTGCGCTTCCTCGCCGAGGACTTCCCCCGTTTCTTCGTGCGAGACGTCACCGTCATCTTCCACGGGTTCTACGCCGACGGCGAGCGAGTGATCGTGGAGGAGACCATGACGGCGACTCTGGCCAACGGCGACCACTACGCCAACGACTACTGCTTCGTCTTCGAACTCCGGAACGGTCTGATCCACCGGGTCCGCGAGTACATGGACACGGCCCGCGGACACCGCATGGTCTTCGGCGAGGCCGAGGCGGGCACTCGGCGCGGCGGGCGGGCCTGAAGGCGCGGGCCAGATGGCAGAATCAGCCTGCGATTCTGAAACCGGCAGGAGACCCGACGACACGGCCCTATTTTCGCAGTACGCAGGATGACACCATAGGCTTCGGCCCGGCTAATGAGGCGAGGTGAGCAGCGTGAAAGAGCGGTTGCGGAAGCTGTACGCGAACGGGTGCGAGTTCACATGGACAGGCCAGATCTGTCACGTGGCCGGCGAGCGCGACTGTCACAGGTGCATCCGCGTGCGCGTTTGGGGCGCTGGGAAGAACAGCAGTGCGCTCCAAGCGGACCTGTTGTCAAAGGCGGTCTTGCCGTGGGGGTGCGCGACCGATTGCAACTATCCGACCCCAAAGGACGTGCGGACGGTCATCGACTATGCCTTGGCGCACGGTTGGGATCCACACCTCATCGGTGGAACATTCTTCCTGAGCGAGAGTGGACACGCTTCCGCGTTCGAACTGGCCGACTTCCTGCTCACCGATCGCCTTCGGGACGAGGGAGCGCCGGACCCGACCACACGGGTGTTCCGCGCCTTCGATGAAAACCCGATACCGCCGATCCCGGCTCCGTCGGTCAAGCCCTCGCCCGAAGACTGACCTGATCGCTCCGGCACCATGGCGCCCCTGCCGGTCATCCCGTCCGCGGTCGTCCCACCCGCCGAGCACTCGGCCCGGCCACGCCGCTCAGCGACACCGGTGACCGATGTGTCAGGCAAGCTCCGTACGGGCTACGTCGAGGAAGTTGGTTTTAGGTCCTTCTAGGTAGTCCCACATTGATACGTCGGCCGGTTCTTCCCATAGGACATCATTAGTTGCCTTGACGTATCGGCGTGCCTGTTCGTGGAGCGTCGGCGTGAACAGGATGTGGATGACTCGTTCGCAGGCCCAGAGATCGTCCATGACGTTCTTGGCAGCTGTCACCCACTCGGAGCTGCCGTCACGGTCCTCAGCCAAGCGCTCTGCTCGCTGGGCGATCTGGATGAATTGGCGCAGGAGGTCCAGTTGCTCCGCTCGGCGCGCCTCGGCCAGCGCTTTCGTCTGCCGCTTGTCTTCATTGCGGTTAGCCTGCCGTTGGGTGGTGAGCTGGGTCAGATAGGACAGACCTCCGCCCAGTACGACCCCGATCATGGATGCCACTGACACCCACATCTGTGCCTGCATATCGGATATTTATCAGGAATCACCGACCCCCGTACGGCAGGTACGCGCAATCCTGGTGGACACGCGCGGAGGGCTATCCGTCCGAAGCCATCTTGCCGCGTTGGTTCACGCCAAGCGGCACCGAGTTCCGTGGTGGCGAGGAGACGCACCGGTCACCGGACCGGGAAGGCGACCGATCCGAGGGGATCGGCATCGATGACTGTGCCGGGGCGGTGACATTCGTACTGATCGACCGTGGATCGATGGATCTGCCGAGCGACCCTGCGTTCCAGCGAAGCTTGCATCACTGAAGCAAGCCGAGCGAAGGAACGAAGATGGCGCAGATCACCTCCCCCGTCGCGGCCGGCCGGTCCGATACGAAGGCCGCCGCCCCAGAGGCGCGCCCGCAGTCCAACGGCGGGGAGTTGCTGGGCAACCTCAAGCCGCTGGTGGTGGACGTCGCTCTCCCGGTGGGTTCGTACTACCTGCTGCACAAGGGCCTGGGTCTCGATCTGATCACCTCGCTCGCGCTCAGCAGCGTCGTCCCGGCGGTGCGCGCGATCGCCGACGCCGTCCGTCACCGGACCTTCAACGGCCTGGCGGGCCTGATGCTGCTCGTCAACGTGGCCGGGATCGCGCTCAGCTTCGTCACGGGCGATGCCCGCCTGATGCTGGCCAAGGATTCTGGCGTCAGCAGTGTGATCGGCCTGAGCATCATCGTGATGGCCCTGCGCGGCCGGTTCTTGATGTCGGCCGGTCTCAAGCCCTTCATGACCAAGGGGGACGCGGCGAAGATCGCCGCGTGGGACCGGTTGTCCGCCGGATCGGCTGCGTTCGGTCGGCTCGAGCGCCGCTTCAGCCTCGTCTGGGGCGGTGCCCTGCTAGGCGAATGCGTCGCCCGCCTGATCGGTGCCTTCACTCTGCCCGTCGAGACGATGGCCTGGCTGTCCAGCGTGATGCTGATCGGCGCGATCGCCGTCGGCATCGCCGTCGGCGCGGTCGCCACTCAGCCGATCGAGAAGATGATCGAGGCTGAAGCCGCAGCCGCCGCCTGACCCGCCGACCCGCGACCCCCGACGCGGAAAGAGGACACGACCATGCGCGCCAAGGGCATCAACTACGGCACCGGCTTCTTCCCCGGCGGGCAGAACTCACGGAAGGTCTTCGAGCCCGACGTCGTACGTCGAGATGCAGATCATTGCCGACGATCGGGCACGCAACGGGCACGGCGCACCACCAGTTCAACGAACCTCAGTGGCCGCCGCTCGTACGAAGTCTCCGACCCGTTCCTCTGAGCAGAGTCCCGGCCACCGCGACCAGACTCGCAAGCGCACCACCCATGCCGATAGTGGATCACACCCATCTCACACGAGCGGTCCGCATTCCGGGTCCTCTCCGCCCACCGTTTCTGTCCAGGCGAGCCCGCATCGCCGCCGGCCTTGCCCCAGTCGCCGCGGACGGCGTCGCACCTTCCCTCCGACTTCTGCGCGAGGTCCTACCGTGATGCCGTCAAGGGCGGCGGCAAGTTCCCCGCCGGCAAGGGCGCCTACATGGACGCGTGCCAGGAGGGCGTGGACGTGGCGAGCTGACCGCTTCTGCGGCTGCTGGGGAACGATGATGAAGTGCCGACTCCAACCCGGTGGATATGGGCCGGTGTGCAGCGCGTGACGATCTCAGAACTGTCTCGCCGAACCCCGCGCTTTACAGCAGGGAATTCTCCGCCCCGAGCAATGGTCTCGACGCGGAGAATTCCCAGTTCGGGTCGGTCAGCGCTCCCACAGATCCCATTTGCCGGTTGAGCTCGGGTAGCACGCGAATTGGGTGTAGCCGCCGTTGTTCGCCGGATCGGAGGTGTCTTGTACTCCGTCCACCTGGCAAGCGAGCAGGTTCGGGTACCCGCCTCCGACTATCGTCCATTGTCCGGGGGCGGCGGAAGCGGTGCCCGTGCCCAGTGAAATCGTGGCCACGGCGGCAGCGGCGATCAGGCCGGCAGCGGCGATAGAGCGCAAGGACTTCATGTTTCTCTCCTCTGACGGGGAGCCGTTGGCCGAAAGGGCCATCGGCTCCTTGCGTGTCGTTACGTGGAGTCCGATGCCCACTACAGTGGCGTAAGTTCGCGGTGTTGTGGGATTTTCTGTGAATATGCTGGTCAGGCCGCCGATAATTTTCTGTCGACGTGGTCCGTGAGCATCCGGATCGCCCGTCCCAGCCGAATCCGATGGCACCGTCACCGTCAACAAGCCGGTGGGGCATCCACTTAGCCCCGGTCTCGACCAGGGCACCGATTTCTGGAACGGCAAGCGCTCCTAAATCTCGCTGGGCATCCCCATCGCGCATGGCGGAGGAAGCTGACAGGGATGGGTGATGGCCCTCACCGAGACGGGACCGAGTCGCTGTGGTGACCGGGTGAGCCGCCGGGTCGACCGGTGTGGCAAGCGCTGACATGCTGAGCCGATGGGAATGTTCAACCGGGCGAAGCCCGAATCAAAGCACTACACCGGGCCGGGGTGCTCGGCGCACGGGCCTTGCCAGGCGCTGGGGGCAATGCGTCCGGAGGTGCGGGACGCGCAGCTGTCCCTGATCATCAGTCGCCAGCAGGACGGCGGGCTCGGGTCCGACCCGGTTGCCACTGACATCGGCGAGGGGCTGTCCGCCGTCCTCGTCGTCAAAGCCGGGGCACGCCGGCGCGACGGCGCACACGAGGCGGTGACGGTGGCCCAGCATGCCGCAGCCCAGTGGGGCGCCGACCCCGGCGCGCTCTGGCTTCGCGCGCTGACGAACATGCGTCAGGACAAGCTCAACATCCGGGCGTTCGACACCAACGTCGGCGTCAAGATGCACGTCGTGAACGGCACCGGCTGGCCCGCTGTCGGCCAAGCGCTGCGCGTCGAGGAGGTGCTGGGCACCTCGCTGCCGAACGGCGCGATCGTCACCCTGCCCACCAACAACTCCTTCATCGCTCTGCCGATCCAGTCGCGCCGAGCGCTCAACATGATCCCGTTCCTGATGCAGACGAGCCAGCAGTTGATGAAGGGCGATCCGGCACCGATGAGTGACGGCGTGTTCTGGTACTCCCGCGGCCGCTTGGAGTCGATGGGCGTCACCCTCAAGGGCGACAAGGACTTCAGTATGAGGTTCTCCGGCGCGTTCAAGCAGATGCTGGACTCCCTCCCGCAGAGCTGACCAGCCGACAGCGCCGCCTCTCCGGGACGGACGGCGTCCATGGTCGTTCTGGATAATGCCGAGTGGTGACCAAGCTGGGCATCCGCGAGGCCAGGGTGTCGGTGCCGAAAACGTTCATGCGATGAGGCCCAAAGTGGATCTACCCGCGCAGGCCAACGTCGTGAGCACGGCGGGACGCATCGCGGATATACAAGGCGACCCAGCTGACCCGCCGGGTACGGACCCCCAGCAAGATCAGAGCCCTGACCTGGGATCTCGTCCCGGCCTGACTGGAAATACGTCCGATGCGGTGCTCAGAGCTCGATGCGGGGACTTCGACCATTGATACCGAGGTCGTGACGGACGGCCTGTCGCAGCTCGTCCAGGCTGTCGCCGTAGGCCATCAGCGTCGGCTCGTACTGGGCCAACTGCTCACCTTGGCTGATGCAGTCCCGGAGCGTTCGCAGGCTCCGGTAGACGTTGTCTGCTGCCGTGATGACAGGTTCGGGCGCCAGGAGAATGACGTGCTCTCGGGCCTGGGTGATCCGGGCGGAGCGGAATGCGCCGCGGGCTGCAGACTTGCGGGTGAGGTCTGGTGCGTGCTCGCCGAAGGAGACAGCACGCAGGGCCTCGTTCGCATCGTGGAGAGCTGACAGATATTGGACGTAGACATCCCGTCGGGCGTTCAGCGACTGTCCGGCGCGTTCCCGTCCTGAGCGCAGGTGATCGGTCAACAGTCCTGAGCCGAGGCCGATGACGGCACCAACGACGGTGGACAGTACAGAGATCCAGGACATGCCAGGCGAGTCTACGGAGCGATGAGACGAGTCCGGCTGTCTGCGGCGAGCTCAAGCGCTCGCAGAAGGCCACAGAACCCCGGTGACGCGGGCGACGGGAAGCCTGGTGAGCGAGCGGGCACGCAACGGGCACGCGTGAGCGGGATGCCGGTCATGACGGTCATTTGACGGTGGGTATCAGTACGATCCGCGCAACGGTGGTCCCCTGAGGCGTCGATGGGAGCAGATGGCGTGGGCGTGCTGTTCGATTACTTCCGGGCACCCGATACGGAGGCGGCGCTTCGGCTGCTTGATCAGGGTGATGATGTACCACGTGGCCCGGCGACCATCGGTGCGGGCGTGGATGCGTTGGATGCGTTGGATGCGAAAGGTATCGATCCTTACGTCATCCTCGGCCAACTGGTCGGACTGATACTCGCTGTGCCGTGGAGCATCGATCTGGTCGAGACCGTTGGCGTGTGGCCGCCAGAGGAGACGAAGCCACGGTCACGGGAAGAGATCGAGCGGCTGCCCGAAGAGTCTCCATGGAACACCGGCCCTTGGCTGGAAGAACTCGGTGATCGGATCCGTGACGCGCTCGCCGACGTCGATGACTCCACACTGCCCTCGGTCGCCGATGAATGGGCCCGGATCGAGGAGTTCGGCGGTCATATGGACGCGGCACACGCCCTGGACATCATTGAGGGCTTTGTGGCTCTGGCCCGTCGCGCTCGCCAGGCAGACGACCAGCTCTACTGCTGGATATGCCTGTGAGCTAAGTGAGTGTTTGAGAAGTTGATCTCATTCGTATTCCAGGGGCCGTGGTCCGGTTCGGGTGGTGGGTCGGCCGCGTGTCAGTCGGCGGACCATGGTGTTGATGGCGGCCCAGCGGATCATGGCTTCGGAGGTGGCCGGGTGGCGTTCGTAGTCGCGGGCCAGGCGGCGGTGGG